>JAFOXU010000167.1 GCA_017425725.1 Alphaproteobacteria bacterium
GTCAGTCAGATTCGTTTGAATGATGATCGTGTAGCAGAAATCTTAGAACAGTTGACTAAACGTGACCAGTTATTGTTGGGACTGGAAGGTAAACTGCTGCGTTTGGCAATGGCAAATAAGATTAAACGCGAAGATTTCTTGGCCGAATACACAGGTAATGAATTAAACCGTAATTGGGTCAAAAAGCTGGCAAAACATAAAAATGCCGCTTGGGTAAGCTTTGCGAAAAAGCATGCTGATGATATATTGAAAATCCAAGAAGATATTATTGCAATTGCTGTTGAAACAGGTCAGCCAACATCTGAATATAAAAAGGTTGTCGAACTGGTTCGTCGTGGCCAAACCGAGGCAGCCCGTGCAAAACGTGAAATGATAGAAGCAAACTTGCGTTTGGTTATCAAATTTGCGAAAAAATCCAGCAATCGTGGTCTGGGACTGGATTTCTCGGACTTGGTTCAAGATGGTAATATCGGCTTGATGAAGGCTGTTGATAAATTTGATTATCGCTTGGGGAATAAATTCTCGACTTATGCGACAAACTGGATTCAGCAGGGTATTTCCCGCAGAATTGCAGATCAGGCACGTACAATTCGTATCCCTGTGCATATGATTGACAATATTCACAAGATTCAACGTGCATCACGTCAATTTATGCATAAATATGGTCGTCAGCCAACTGCCGAAGAATTATCCAAGATAATTTATCTGCCTGTGGACAAGATTCACAAGGCGATGAAGGTGAACTTGAAACCAATTTCATTAGAAGCGCCTGTTGGTACCGAAGACGACAGTTCTCGTATTGAAATTATTGCAGACGAAACAGCGAAAAATCCATTTACATCCGCTGCGCAAAAGAATCTGCGCAAGATTGTAACGCAAATTCTGTCTGAATTGGATCCAAAAGAAGAAACTGTTTTGCGTCAACGCTTTGGAATGAGTACTAACAAGACCAGTACACTGGAAGAAGTTGGTGAATACATCGGTGTTACACGTGAACGTATCCGTCAGATTGAACAAAAAGCGCTGAATAAGTTAAAGCACCCAACACGTACCCGCAAACTGCGCAGCTTTTTGGAAGATTAACAATTGCCCCGCTGTTTGCGGGGCTTATTTATGGGGTGGTTGTATGAAAAAGAAAACGTTATTATTATGCACAGGGCTGTCAGGCAGTGGTAAAACATACTTTGTAAAAAATACATTGCCAAACGGGTTGTTTTATTGTTTAAAGTCTGCAGCAACCCGTCCAATGCGTGATGGCGAATCAAATGGCAACCCATATTATTTTGTCACAGAACCAGAATTTAATGATATGGAATTGGCGACACGTCTGTGGGTCAACGAAGCATTCTGGACCCCAGAAAAACCAAAATGGATGTATGGTGTACCCGAATTTGAAATCAAAAACAATCTGGGAAAAAATTTAGTATATGATGTGATTCAGCCGAAATACGCAAAACAGCTGATTGATTGGTTTAAAATCAATGGTCTGTCTGACAGTTATAATTTCCGTGTGGCGTATTTCTTGCCACCTGCAAACAGTATGCAAACAGTTGCAAAGCGTGCCAATATGCCGGATGATATTGATGTCAGACGTACAAACACGTGCGATCCGATTGATTTCTTGCGTGCGGGGTTGGATATTGATTATATCCTGCAACCACGCAACAATATATACAGTCCACGTCTGCAAGCGTATATCAAGCGCCTGCAACATCAGAAATAATTAAAAGGTTAAAGTATGGGATGTGAACATATTTTTCCAAAAGATTGGCGTAACATGTCGATTGAACGTGTGCTGATGAATATTATTGATTTGCAGGAAAATCATAAGTTGTACATGGTCTATCATACTGACACAAATCAGATAAGCGTAGGCGAAGATATCTTAATAACACGATACAAAGATAAATATGTTATAAATGGTTTTGAATCGCCGCTAATAAACCAAGAGTTGGAATATTTGTGGAAACTGTGTACAAACACCCTGGCGGCAGGCCCAGATGACATAATTAAAAAATTCGAAGCAAAAGCAATAAAACATCAAGACGCATTAGGTAATCACAAAAAACGATAGAAACACCGCCATTTGGCGGTGTTTGCTTTGATGATTAAAAATATTGACAATACAACAGCCTGTGTTATTCTGTGTGGTACAAAAATAAAGGTTTTAAGGTATGAGTCAAGCACATAGATTTTCAAAATATTGGCGTAATTTGCCTGTGGAATATGCATTGAGCAATATTAAATATTTGCAACAGAATTATAAAAAATATCCGATTGTGTATCCCTCGGAAAGTCAGATAAATTTAGGTGAAGATATTGTCATTACTATAAATAAGTACGATGATAAAACGTTATATATGATAAACGGTTTGTATTCGCCTGATTTAGACAAAGAATTAAAATATTTATGGAAGTTGTGTGATGGTACACTGTCACCAGCCGAAAAAATATCGCATTGGTGTACAGAAAATGCACGTGTGTTTGTACAGACTGCTGGTTATGCAACTCTTGTAGCGGCTATTGTAGGACTTGGTTTGGGTGTCCATAGTTGTACTAAAAAAATCAAAGACAAAAAAGAACAATATGTTCAAAAGCGCATTGATGCGGCAATCCAAGAATACGAAGCGTCCAAGACGATAAACTATCAAGATACAATAAATCAAAAAACACGATAAAAAAACCGCCCCACTCGGGGCGTTTTTGTTATAGTGTTACCAGCGCACTAGTTTATGTTGTCAGTTCACAGGATGTTAGTCATCCACACCATAAATAAAATCGCCGGTGCCCATATTGCCATAAAATTTTTGTTCCACAATATCCCACATGCCGTTACTTGGCACAACAAAATCCCCAATCTGCAACCCTTGCGGCACAGGTACAAAATGCCGAACCAATACATCATTATCCCATATTTTGAAATAGTATATGGCGAACAGTCCCTCCCATACCGCATTTTGGCTTGGCTTATTATGTGTACTTGCTGAAAACAAACTTATATCAGACTCGTTTGTTATGCCTTGCTGTATGTTATTATGTAAAATTTTATTTATACCATTTGATATATAATTATTTTTATCAAACCATTCTATGTACGGTTTATTTAGTATTCTTGTTTCATGGAAATAATGTCCAGTTGCTGCTTTGTTATTAACATATGGCAGTATTTGATTGTTATAAAACAACAATCTTGTTGTGTTTTCACTTTCTGAA
>JAFOXU010000144.1 GCA_017425725.1 Alphaproteobacteria bacterium
AAAATATTGATGGATAATGTAAAAAAACTGTATCCAAAAATAGAATTTTAAAACCCGCAATTGCGGGTTTTAAAATTCTATTTTTGGATACAGTTTTTTTACATTATCCATCAATATTTTTTCCAAGTCATTTATATCGATATTTTTTATTTGTGCCAAAACACGTGCTGTTTCAACAACCATATATGGTTCGCATGTTTTTCCACGATGTGGTACAGGCGCACAGTATGGCGCATCTGTTTCAATAACAATTCTGTCGATTGGTATTTTTGAAAAAGTATCTCTGATTTCATCAGAATTTTTAAACGTCAATATTCCACTGGCAGAAAAAAAGAATCCACGATCTAACATTTTTTTTGCCAAATCCCATGAACTGGTAAAACAGTGCATAACGCCACACACATCGCCATGTAATATATCTGCTGTATCTTGTTCTGCATCACGTGTGTGTATTGCGACGGGCAGGGCATGTTTTTTTGCAATATCCAGTTGCTGTTCAAATAATTTAATTTGTTCCTGTCGTGTTTCTGGGCTGTAATGATAATCCAGTCCAATTTCGCCAATGCCAACAACACGTGGGTTACATAAAACATCATCTGTCAAAAAATCTGATGCATTTGCATCTGAATATTCTGGATGAATACCAATTGTGCAGTATATATTATCGTACTTGTTTGCGATTTTTAATGCGCATGGTATATCGTTTGGATCTGCTGTTGGGCAAATCAGAATATTTACATTTGCATCATGTGCATTTTTTATAACTGTATCTAACCCGTCTGTATATTTATCTGTCAAATGACAATGTGTATCTATAAACATCGTTTAATTTCCATAATGATTTTGAATATGCCTATTTCTGGTTCCAGATACAATGTTTTGATGTCGTTAATTGCATGTGTTGCATGTGGGTACATATCTGCCAATCCAAAGTGTGCAATCGCATCCAGTAATATTCCATGCAGCGCTGTATCTGGTGCAATTTTTTTTGCCAGCATCATTGCATCACCGCTGTTTGCACGTGGATTGTTCAGAAAATCGATTAAATCTGCGTATATTTCATCACCGCCAGACTGTTTCAGGTTTGCGATTCTGCCGAAACTGCCGTTTGACAGTTTTAATGTTTCTGTGCTGATGTCTTCATCGGGGATGAATTTTACACATAATTCACGCAAGTCTGATATTGTCAATGGTCGCATTTTTTCGACACGTGCACGTGAACGCACAGTTGGCAAAACATTTGCCAGTTGATGCACTACCAACAAGAATAATGTTTTTGCAGGTGGCTCTTCCAGTAATTTTAATATTGCATTTGATGCTGCTGTATTCAGTTGGTCGACAGAATCAATCAGCACAACACGCCAATCCCCAGACATAGACGACATTTGCATTTTATCAATCATTGCACGAACTGTGTAAACAGAAATAACCTTGCCGTCTGGTTTTGGTTTGCCGTCTTTATCAATGTTTCTGTCTTGGTCAATTATGAAAAAGTCGCCAACATTTCCATAAACCATTTTTGCGATTTTATACGCCAATGTCGCCTTGCCAATTCCCATTGGGCCGGTCAGCATCCACACAGGGTGTATTGGGTGTACGTCACGATTGTCCCATGCATTGATAAAGTTATTTAATGTGTCACGATGACCGACCAAGTAATCGTTTTCCATTGGGTGTGGAAATGTATACGCAGAAGATTCTTTTTTTCGTGGCGCCATATTTACAGTCCTAATATCACTTTTATGTTTTTTAATACACGACCAAAGAATTGTGTTTTGCTGACTTTATTTTTTGCAACAATCGGTGCGTGTGCAATCGTCTGTCCATTTTGTTGTGCGATTATTTCACCAATTTCATCTCCTGGTTTTACAGGGGCAACAACAGGTTCATTATATCGTACCAAGACACGGATATTTTTTAATCCGTCTGTCTTGTTAACCGTGATAGCAAATGGTTTTTCAACAGTCGCAGTAACAGTTGGCATACGCCCATACCATACAGGTATTTCACCAATTGTATCCCCTGGGACAAAGAATGTTTTACCTGTTGTATTTGCGTAACCGTATTCCAGTAATTTTTTCATTTCTCCAGCCAATGCATCGTGTCCTTTGCCGTTAAAACCGTTGATAACACCAATCAGACGACGTCCACCAATTTTGGCACTGGCGACCATGCCGTATCCACCATCATTTGTGTGGCCGGTTTTCAGTCCATCTGCACCACGCATATTAAACAATAATTTATTATAATTAACAGTATGTGTACGTCCCCATTCACGACACCAATCTGATTTATGTTCTTTGAATTCAAACCTTTTGGTTCCGAACATAGGATACAAATTTGGATATTCAGAAATCAAATGTGTGGCCAATGTCGCCAATTCACGGCTGGTCATCAAATTGTTTGGGTTGGGCAGACCACTTGCATTGCCGAACGTTGATTGTTCCATGCCGATACTGCGTGCTTTATCTGTCATTTTTGATGTAAACGCATTTTCAGACCCAGAAATATGTTCTGCAACCACAACAGATGCATCGCCCCCAGACAGTACAATTATTCCCAGAATTAAATCACGTACAGAAATCGTTTGTCCTGCAACCAAGCATATTTTACTGGCCGGATACCATTCAGGCAGATTATAGTCTGCATGTTCGCCCACAGTTATTCTTGAATCCAACGTTAAATTCCCGGCCTTGATTTCATCAAACAGTACAGCCAATGTCATCAGTTTTATCATCGAAGACGGTGGCATCAACACATCTGCATTTTTTGCAACGATTTCTGTGCCAGAATCATAATCGATTAAAAAAGCAGATTTTGCCTTGGTCTTAAATTCTGCGTGCGCAACAGTTGTGCATAGTATTAACAATAAAATAAGCAGTTTCTTTTTCATGTTTTCGATATTAGCAACAATAATTTTCATTTCCAATATATTTTTATATTTTGTGTGATAAAAAATCTGCTTGCGTAAATGTCGTGATTTTTTCTACACTACAATCAAGATAGAAGGGAAGGTTATGTTCAAAAACACAAAAAATCTTGAATTTTTGCGTTTTTTTTACAATCGCTGTGCCATGCACAGTGCGTGTTGAACATTGCCAAACAGACAAAGGAAAGGATGTAAAATGAAGAAATTTATATTTTCGTTATTTGCTATTTTTGCAGTAACATCATCGTATGCTGCGACAAAGTGTATTGCGATGGGCGCAAGTTCAAAGTGTGAAAAAACATATAATGATCCTACTGGTCAGAATTTAACTGCGGAACCTGGTCAAAGCGATTGGGGCGCATCATGCAACAGTATTTCGATTCATGGGATTGCTTTGTGCGGTTCTGATACCGGTTTATCAACAGGAAGCGTTGTGGACTCTGTTACGATTAGTGGCGATGTAAATGTGAATAAGGCATGTTTCTGTAAGATTGTTCAGCCTGTTGTTTCTCGATGGGTGTTTGCAGAAACTCGCAGTACTGCTGGTGATTGTGCATGGTGGTGCCAAAATGCTTGTGCTGGAAAAACAATTGACAGTGCTAATAATGCAAACTTCCACAATGCAATTTTGGGGGTATTGTACGAATAAAAATTGTTTTGCGTGATTTGGATATACACAGACAAAAGAATATAACATGATATTATTTAATAGATTTAAGAAAGTCTTAATATATTCGGTATTTTTATGCCTGTGTCCATTATTGTCATTTGCAGATGTTTCATGCCCATCGGGTTATGTCAAGATATCGGAATCAGATAGTATCATTGTTACAAACTCGTCCAGTTGTCCGTCTGGTCATACTAAATTGTCAGATATGTCTGGGAGTACATCTGTTACGAATTGCACAACGGGTCTAAGTTCTGGTTTTTGTACATATTATTCGGAATCATGCCAATCTGGAAAATATTTTGATGGCACAACCCATAAAACATGTATCGCTGGGTCGTATTGTGATGGTTCTGGCACCGCAACCCCAGGCGTATCTGGGTGTTCCAAGGCGTGTCCTGAAAATTCAACCAGTACATCTGGCGCAACCAAGTGTACATGTAATGCTGGCTATTACTTGGATGGTAATGAATGCGTAATATGTCCGCTTGGCTCATACTGTGCAAATAATATAAAAACAGCATGCGATACTGGTTACACCACAGACAATACAGGTGCCAGCACTGAATCCCAGTGCTACACCAC
>JAFOXU010000115.1 GCA_017425725.1 Alphaproteobacteria bacterium
CGGATCCAAATACAGATCCAGAAATTTATAATTCTGCGGCAACGGATTACGGCGTATACGCATCACCGAATTTGTATGGCGCCGAATCGGATGATGATTATGTTGTCTATGCCAGTGTTGATGACTATATTGTTCCGCCACAATCAGAAATGAACGTAGCGTCGTTGTATGGTCAGGAAATTATTACAGATTCATCTGTATCACATGATGATTATTTAACAGTTCCAACATATTCAGAACCAAAACAGACTGTTCCTGAAAGTGAAAATGTTATAACTGTACAGTCAGGGGATACGCTATATAGTTTGGCAAAAAAATATGATATGTCTGTTCAAGAATTGGCAGATGTAAATTCCTTGAAAGAACCGTATCAATTATCTGTTGGACAAAAATTGTTGTTAGAAAAACAGACTCAAACAGCGCAACAGGTGGACACTTTGCAGATTAATAAACCTGTTAGTGGGGTAAAAACAACAACACGTGTTGAGTTAAAAGAAATTGTCGTTGGGCGTGGCGATACGTTGTATTCAATATCCAGAAAATATGCTGTGCCTGTAAATGATTTGGCTGTTATGAATAAATTAACACCTCCATTTAATTTATCTGTGGGGCAAAAATTACGTGTTCCAAATTTGGCAGATGTGCCTGTGTCAAAAACTGTAACAACAGCAAAGGTAAATGTAGAACAAACAGAGATAAACGCAGGGGTTAAACAAACTGTTGTCAAAGATGCGCAGGCAGAAAAAACAGCAAAAGCGCCTGTAAAAAAGATTTCTTCGGATCCATCAAAAAAGTTGCCAACAATTGGCGCACGTTCTTCATCTAAATTTGCGTGGCCAGTACGTGGAAAGATATTGTCTGCGTATGGTGCAAAATCAAATGGATTGTTTAATGATGGGATAAATATTGCTGCATCACGTGGTACTGCGGTCAAGGCAGCAGAAAATGGTGTGGTTGCATATGCGGGTAACGAAGTAAAAGGGATGGGTAATTTGGTGATAATTCAACATGCCGGTGGTTGGATGACTGTTTATGCGCATATGGATTCTATGAATGTTCGTCGTGGTCACAAGGTGTCTGTTGGACAAAAAATAGGCGCTGTTGGTGAAACAGGTAAGGTGGACAGTCCACAATTACATTTCGAAATTCGCAAGGGGACCAAGGCGTATAACCCATCTGCATATTTAAAGAAGTAAATTTTCGATTTTTGAGAATACTGTCATCTCTGATTTTTGTAAAACTTGTGTTAGAGTTTTATTGATGCCAAAGGAGATGAGAGTTGAAAAAAATAATGTTTGTTTTATGCATAGTATTGATTTTGTTGCTGGTTATATGGCTGGTAATGAAGTTTAATAAATCGGCTGCGCCTGATAATCAGTATAATGCATCTGAACTGGATACGCAGATAACAATTTATGATATTGATGATTTAGAAAAACGTGCGGCTGCTGTTATACCACAAGGTGGGTTTGATTATATTTATGGTGGCGCAGATACAGAACAAACAATGCGTGATAATGTTGCTTGTTTTGAAAATGTTGATATTTATCCTCGTGTATTAACAGGTGTTAATATGCCAGACATTACAACCAGTATATTAGGCATAGATATATCTTTGCCTGTAATTGTTGCGCCGGCGGCTGCGCATGGATTGGCACATGTTTCTGCCGAAGCAGGTAGCGCACGTGGCGCAGCTGCCAGTGGTACGATAATGAGTGTCAGTAATTATGCCAGCAGTACATTGGCAGAAATCGCAGCCGCAGGTAATGGGGCGCCCCAATGGTTTCAATTATATCTTAGCAAGGATGATGAATTTAATCGCCAAATTATCAAGCAGGCAGAAGAATTAGGCTATCGGGCAATAATATTAACAGTCGATGCGCCTGTTGGGGGAAATAGAATAAGAGATGTTAAAAATGATTTTAAATTTCCATTGGCATTACCAAACGTTGCACAAAAAAGTGGGCCAACAAAAGGGCATGGTATCGGAAAAATATTTGCTGCAGCGCAAAATAAATTAACAGCATATGATGTTATGCGTGTAAAAAGAATGACGAATTTACCTGTGATTGTAAAAGGTATTCAACATCCAGATGATGCAGAAATTGCAATTGCAGCAGGGGCTGATGCAATATGGGTTTCAAATCATGGTGGCAGACAGCTAGATGGTTCTTTTTGTGCCTTTGATGTTTTGTCAGATGTTGCAAGACGTGTGAACAAACGTGTCCCAATAATTTTTGACAGTGGAATACGTCGAGGAACACATATATTCAAGGCAATCGCCAGTGGTGCAGATGTTGTTGCAATTGGGCGACCTGTGATTTATGGTCTGGCGCTGGGTGGTTGGCGTGGTGTTGTGTCTGTATTTGATTATCTGAAAACCGATTTACGTCGTGTTATGACATTGGCAGGCGCACAAACCATAGAAGACATAAAACATATAAAATTAAGAGTCCCACAATGTGATTGTGATAAAGACTTGCATTTGACAGAAAAAAGTCTATAATTACCCCCGTTCTGATAAGAAAATTAGTTTTGGATGCGTAGCTCAGTTGGTAGAGCAACTGACTCTTAATCAGTGGGTCCAGGGTTCGAGTCCCTGCGCGTCCACCAGACATAAAACCGCCATGTGCGGTTTTTTATTTTATGTATGTGATTTTTATAACAGGGATTCATACCTATGCAAATATGTTGATAACACTGATAGAATTGTAGCGTTGACATGAAACTTTGAATCTATAAAAAAACTTAAAAGGAGAAAAAATGAAAAAATTAGTTGTTTCAACATTGGCTGTGCTGATTGCATGTCCTGCATTTGCAATTAATCACCCTGATCAGGGCAGCTCTTGGAAAATGTGGGGTATGGACCCTTATGTTGGATTAAGAGGCGGTTTGAGTTATACAAACTTGAACTATAAATATGATGGAAATAAAGAATCTATTACAGATTGGATATTTCAAGGTCGTGCAGCACTTGGTTTAGAAGTATGTGATACTGTTCGTTCTGAAATGGAATGGACTTATTATGGTAAAACATCAGATGATGCAAACTTTGGTGCAGCTGGCAGGGTAGATGTAGATGCAAAATTGCAGACATTATTGTGGAACAATTATATGGAATTTGCTTCATATAAAATGGTTCGTCCATTCGCAGGTTTAGGTGTCGGTATGGCATTTGCAGATGTTAAACGTGAAGGTGAATTAGTACCTCATCATAGTGAAAGCAAAACACGTTTTGCCGGTATGGGTACAGTGGGTGTAACATTTGATATGGAACGTTTTGCAGTTGATTTGGCCGCACGTTATACATATGTAGATATTCAGTCAGGAATGCATAACTTTGGTGGCGATATCGGTATCAGATTTATGTTCTAAAAAAAACACCCCAAACGGGGTGTTTTTTTATGATAGTTTGGCAAGTGCTAGTTTATTTAAAAAGCCTTCTTCAATAGCGCTAAGCAGTGAATTGATGCCTTCGTTTGTATCGTCATCATTTTGTAGTTTTTCCAACAATGAAATTATTTTTTCAGATGATTTTATTAAATCACGGTTTACAAATCTTTCATTTAATATATTTGGATTAAATACAGATTTATTATCTGATGCCATAAAATATGTTTCTGCAATTGCATCGACCCATGTGTCAATATCTTCTGATAATCTGTCAAATAACAAATGTTTAGAATATTGATTTGTTGACCAATGGTTAATTTTGCATGCATATTTAAATGCTATTAAATGTTGAATTAGTTCATACATTTTTTTTCTCCTTTATTTTTGTTGGACATATGTAATTTATCAGAAAGTTTTTTTATGGCACATAGGTGTGTATTCAAATTCGCTATACGTTATGTTTCTTGGGATTCCTAGGGAATCAAACCTGCGGAAAAATATATGAAACATAGTAAAATTATTATCGTACCAACAAAAAACAAAGGAGAAAATAAATGGCGAATTTAGTCAGAAAAACATGTGTGTTTGCATCTGTATTAGGTGCAGCAGCAATATTGGCAGGTTGTACAACAGGATGCCCAACAAAGCATCATAAAAAAACAATGAATCATAACAAACAACAATATGTACAGCCTGTTGAAATGATCGAATCAGATACAATTGTTGTATATCAAACATATGAAGACGCAGATGTTAATCATGTTTACGCAAAAATGTATACTCACAGCAGCAATGGTGGTGAATCAAAAATGGGGCATATTAAATTCCGTGATACAGATAATGGTTTGAAAATGGAAGTCGATTTGAAAGATTTGCGTGATGGTGTGCCTTATACTGTAAAATTGTATCAATGCGATTCTTGTTATAATGATGTAAAATGTTGTAATGCTACACACAGCATGAATGTAAAATTGCCAATGCTGGAAACCGGCAAAAGTGGCAGACTGCACGAAACCTATATGATTCAGGGATTAAGCGCAGGTCAATTAAATGGTGCAAATATCTATCTGGAACGTGATGGCGGTTACAAAGCCGGATGGGGTAAATTAGAAAAATAATAAATATATGTGATATTGATGCCCCGGGGTTCCGGGGTGTTTTTTATTCTTGTTTTAAGATTTGTTTCTTATATCATATTCCATGTTTATGGAAAGGTAATATATGCGCTTTTTACTGTTATTCTTTTGTTTGTTTTATGTAAATTCAGTTTGCGCCAAGGAAATTTATAATGATCTTGCAGATGGTGGCGCTTTATCACATTTTGATGAAAATAATTATTATATTGCTGCAAGTGCAGATGTTCATTTGACAACACTGACGATAGATATTGCGTCTGGTAACGAAGTTAAAATCGAAAATCATGGATTGTTTCATCCAAATACAATGGATGTGTGCGCAAACTGTCATGTGATATTTGAAAATTATAATATGGTTAGCATAGATTCTGTTATTTTAAATACGGGTGCACAAATTTTTCAGGTCGTTTCAAGTAAAGATAATATGATTGCTTTGGATTTAAATGTTGATTATACAACCCTGGTTCAGGATGCGGTTGGAATATCGTTGGCGGATGTTGTTGATTTGTCTGATAACAGCAGGGCTGTTGTTTTAAATAATGTTACATTGAATATAGATAAGGTACCAACAGATAAGTCTAAGGCGGTTTTTGTTGGTGATAATGTAACGTTTGTTATAAATGATATTTCAGATGGCTATAATTATACGGTTTTGGAAAATGTTACAAATTCTGCGTCTGTACGTTTTGTGTCTGACAGCAGTGATATAATGTATGTTAATGTCGGGACTGTTCAGGATGGTAAACTGTACATAGATCGTGTTCGTGAAACAGATTATAGTATCATTTTAGGTGGTGATGCAGGCGATTTCGTAAATTCATTACGAGTGGATGATAAAAATGATAAGTTGATGTATGCATTGGATTCTGCCGTAGACAAAAATTCATTGTATTCTGTTA
>JAFOXU010000070.1 GCA_017425725.1 Alphaproteobacteria bacterium
AACATTGCGTTATCGTGATACAATGGAACAGGTTCGTGTTGCGATTGATGATGTTGTGCCACGTGTACTGGAAATAATCACTAAATAATAAAAACGCCCATCTGGGCGTTTTTTTCTGTTGTTATTTTTTTTCAAATGTTCTAAATTTTTAATGCTATGAGTAAAGAAATTATCGAAAATATTGATTCACAACAGTTGTCAGATGCGTTGTCTGAACGCTATCTGTCGTATGCGGTCAGTACGATTGTGTCCCGTGCGTTGCCTGATGTGCGTGACGGATTAAAGCCTGTGCATCGTCGTATTTTGTATTCTATGTTGCGCCAGAAATTGTCGCCAAATGCCGCTTTTCGTAAGTGTGCAACCGTTGTCGGTGATGTGTTGGGTCACTATCATCCACACGGGGACAGTTCTGTATATGATGCGATGGTCCGACTGGCCCAGGATTTTTCTGTACGATATCCATTGATTGACGGGCAGGGTAACTTTGGTAACATTGATGGTGACCCCCAGGCGGCATACCGTTATACAGAATCCAAAATGACCGAAGCCGCCATGTTAATCATGGAAGGGCTGGATGAAAACAGTGTTGATATGATGCCGAATTTTGACGGCACAACAATGGAACCTGTTGTTATGCCGGGGGCGTTTCCAAATCTGTTGGCAAATGGTGGTATGGGGATTGCGGTTGGTATGGCAACAAATATTCCAACACACAACGTGGCCGAGGTTTGTGATGCCCTGAATCTGGTTGTTGATAAACCTGATGCGACAACCGCCCAGATTATGAAAAAGATGATTGGGCCTGATTTTCCAACGGGTGGTATTTTAATCGACAGTTTTGAAACCATTGTCAAAAACTATGATGCGGGCAAGGGCGCATTCCGTATTCGTGCCAGATGGGAAATTGAAAATCTGGAACGTGGCGGATGGCAGGTGGTTGTATCTGAAATTCCATACGGTATTGTAAAGTCCAAGTTGGTTGAACAAATTGCATCACTGATTGATGCGAAAAAGTTGCCACTGGTTGATGATATTGTTGATGAATCAACGACTGATGTTCGTATCGTTATTATACCAAAATCACGTAATATACCGGCTGACAAAATGATGGCGCACTTGTTTGCGATGTCTGATTTGGAATATCGTTTTAATATGAACTTTAACGTTATTGATTCCAAGGGGGCACCACGTGTAATGCCAATTGGTGACGTATTGCGTGAATTTATTGCACATCAAAAAGACGTTTTATGTCGTCGTACACAATGGCGTTTGAATAATATCGCACGCAGATTGGAAATTTTGGGTGGGTTGTTGGTTGTTTATCTGAATTTAGACAGGGTTATCGAAATCATCAGAAATGAAGATGATGCCAAGGGCGTGTTAATGGCTGAATTTAACCTGACAGAAATTCAGGTCGAGGCAATATTAAACACCCGTTTGCGTTCGTTGCGTAAACTGGAAGAAATGGAAATCAAACGTGAAGATTCAGAACTGCGTGCCGAACAGGAACAATTACAGGCACTGTTGGCCAGTGAAGATGCCCAGAATAATCAGTTAAAGGCGTGGTTTAATGATATTAAAAAGACGTATGATAAGAAAACAAAACTGGGGCGTCGTCGTACAACGTGGGCAGAACAAACCGAAGAAATTGTCGTAAATGCAGATGAATTTATCGAAAAAGAACCGTTGACAATTATCTTGTCTACTATGGGTTGGATACGTGCGGCCAAGGGGCACTTGGACTTGAATGCACTGGATATGAAATTCAAAGAAGGCGATGAATTGCAGACAGCATTCCATGCAATGTCGACTGACAAGATAAACTTGTTTGCGTCACACGGTAAAATGTTTACGTTGGCGGCAAATGATTTGCCGTCTGCACGTGGGTTTGGTGAATCTGTACGTATGATGGCAGATATCGGTGCAGATGAAGAAATTGTTTCTGCGTTTGTGCTGGATATAAATACCAAGTATTTGCTGGCAACACGTCACGGTAATGGCTTTGTAGTGTCGGGTGATAACTGTTTGGCGCAGACCAAGAATGGCAAACAGGTTATGAATGTTGATGGTAAAAATACGGCCCATATGTGCGTGCCTGTAAATGGCGATATGGTTGCAATGTCCGGATCAAATGACAAGTTGTTGATATTTGCAACGTCTGAAATACCAGAAATGTCCAGGGGCAAGGGTGTAATATTGCAAAAGTATAATGCAGAACGCACATATATTCTGGATATTATGTTCTTTGACGAGACAGACGGTTTTGGATGGATCACTGGTCGTGGCACAACCAAGATGGATGATTGGGCGCCATGGCGTGGCAAGCGTGCATCCCAGGGACGTACTGTGCCGGTCGGATTCCCACGCAGTGGAAAATTTGGTAAGTAACAACATCCCCCATCTTGGGGGATTTTTTGTGGGCAAGTGTTAGTGTAGGTGGTGGAATATTTTATCTCTCTTTGTCATTCTGGGGCTGGCCCCCATGATGACAGTGTTTTTTTTACCTTGCTCTCTCCCCTTGTCATTCCTGCGAAGGCAGGAATAGGGTCTTTTAAATTAAAATATTATGCGTTGCCCAATGGTGGGTTGTTGGCTCGTTTCACTCGCACTGTATAGTCCCACTCCTGCCTGCGCAGGAGTGACAAATGAGTGTAAAATATTTTTCCCCTTGTCATTCTGGGGCTGGCCCCCATGATGACAGTGTTTTTATTTTTTCTGCTTGCGCATGTGTATTAAATTTTACTACACTGAAAACAGAAATAAATGGTGTTGAAAAAAACATAACACACACCGGGGGGAAAGATGCGTTTTCTGAAAACATTTTTCAGATTTTTTACCATTGTGACACTGTGCACCACATTTACGACTGTGGCGTGGGGGGCAGATTGTGATTATTCAGCCTCTAGGAATTGTAATGATGCTTCTGGATGTTATAATGAAGATGGCGGAGATTTAAAAAAATATTGCTTTGAGTGCCCCGCTGGTTATATATGTCCTAGAGACAGGGTAAATAAAAAATCTCCAACAGCGTGTAATAATGGGAAATATCAAGATGAAATGGGTCAGGTATCTTGTAAAACGTGCCCTGCAGGCACAATGACACCGAATGACAAAAATGCATATAAATCTTGTACGACTTGTACTGCTGGGACATACAGCGCTGCTGGCGCATCGAGTTGTACGACTTGTACTGCTGGATATTATTGTCCAGATACGAAAACAAGGACAATATGTCCACAGAATTCGTTTTGTGGAGCAGGGGTTACTGAACCTACGTCATGCTTTGATGCAACAGATCATGTGTATAACAATACTGATGCGGCAGGGAAAGCCTCAATAGCCGATTGTTACAAAACGGTGTCGCCTGGCCAATACTGGAAAAGTGATCATTTGGAAAAGTGTGAAAGCGGTTATTATTGTGAGGGAGAACGTATATATTATGGATATACAGAAAATTCTTATGCTGGAAGACATCAGTGCCCCACCAGCAGCTTCGCTGTTAGTTCGCCACAGGGTGCGAAAGCAAAAACAGAATGTTATATAACTTGCCCACGAGAAGAGTTATCCAGTGGCAATGGATATTACCCAGAGACAACACAAACATACAAAGAGAAAAATGGTATGATTCAAGCTGGATATCCAGCATGTCGCACATCAACTACCTTGCCAACATGCTATTATCCTGGTTATCATCTCGGATACGCTGATGAGGGACAGATACTTAACGAATGCTATGGATATGAATATTTGGTTATGTTTCGCAAAAACAAACCATCTGGTGCCAGTGCGTCCGCAACACCAGCCAACGATATGTACAGTCAAACACTGACATATGGGGATTCTGCTGTTGCCTTATCAGATAAC
>JAFOXU010000118.1 GCA_017425725.1 Alphaproteobacteria bacterium
CGCATATATATTTTCCAAAATCTCTAATTTTTATAGTGCTTTTTATAAAAACACACAGAAGCACACCAAGTGTGTGATTTTTATATAGAAATTGGTTGGGATACTATGGGTTTTATTTGACGACATACGGACTCTTTGTCCGTTGGTCTGGTTTTTGGTGCGGTGTTTTATATGTTGAAAATACTTAATTTTTATTGTTAGTAAAATTTCGTCTTATGTGTCTCGGTATGTTTTTTTAGTAAAAAAGTATCATTTTTAGACGTTTG
Source organism: Alphaproteobacteria bacterium (assembly GCA_017425725.1). Classification (GTDB taxonomy): domain Bacteria; phylum Pseudomonadota; class Alphaproteobacteria; order Rs-D84; family Rs-D84; genus Enterousia. The sequence goes on from JAFOXU010000118.1 coordinate 267, forward strand.
TGTGCCAAAAATACCGGAACAAATTGCCGCTATGAAGGTAAAGAAAAATCCCGGAAAACCGGGAAATTTTTGGCTCGGGCAACTGGACTCGAACCAGTGACATACGGATTAACAGTCCGTTGTTCTACCGACTGAACTATGCCCGAATAGCGATGCATATAATATATAAAAAACTGATATAAGTCAAGAAGTTTTTAAAGTGCTTTTTAACTTGATATTTGTTTGTACTAATATATAATATGTCAACAAAACAAGAGAAAAATATGTCGAGAGTAGGTATAGAAGATTTTATGACGCCAGCGGAGTTTGCTCAAAATATTGAACGAAATATGGCAGAAAGAACAGATGAATTGCTGGTTCATGCGAATATAGAGCCAAAACGTAAAGAGCGTTTATGTGGCGCTGGTTCAAGTGGATTTGGTATGATGGTACGGCTGAAAGAGCCACCACGTGTTAAATTTAAAATAGAAATATATCCAAATGAAACAGAAGAACCGCATTTCAAAGTTGTGTATCAAAACGAGTCTTGTCGTTTTAAAATCGTTGATTGTTCGCCAATGAAGGCAGAGGTAGAACGTGGTATCCCAACACAGATAAATAAAATTATGAAGCATATAAAACAGGCATGGTCCGAGAATAATGAAGAACTGATAAAACTGTGGCAAAAAACACGTCCAAGTGACAGAAACTTAATGCATCAGCAAATACAACGCATCCGATAACTATAAATAGGTATCTTTTCTGTTTCGATAACAGATGTTGACTTTTATATGCCAATCAGCAATAATTCCAAGGAATTTAAGTAAACATAAAGAAGTTTTATTATGAGCAAAAAAACAAAAGAAAAACTGTCCAAAGAATTGAAAAACAAGATTTTACACAATATGTTTGTGCATAATTACAAACGTATGTGGCCATTTATTAAGCCGTATTGGTTTCGAGGTGTATTGTCTTTGTTGTTGGCAATGCCAATTGGTGCGATGGATGCGGTTATTGCAATGGCGTTAAAGCCGTATATGGATTTGGTTATGGTGGAAAAGTCTGTACAAACAGCATGGTATATTCCACTGGTAATTATTTTGTTTACTGTCGTTCAGGGTGTTTTAACATATTTGGCAAATTACCTAAATACGTGGTCTGGTGCCAAAATTACAAATGGATTAAAATTGTCCTTGTACAAGAAAATGTTGTTCTTTGAAACAGAATTCTTTAACAAGAAAAATTCTGGTGACGTTATCTTTATGTTCAACAACAACGCAGATATGGCGTGCGCAGGATTGCTGACGAATTTAAAGAATTTGGTTCAAAAGTTATTTACTGCAATTTCGTTGATTTTTGTGTTGTTCTATAACTCGTGGCAATTGGCGTTGATTTGTGTAACTGTTTTGATTGGTGCCTTGTTGCCAATGACAACATTAAAAAAGAAGGTAAATTCGGTATTCAGCAAATCTATCATGGCAGATTCTGCGCTGTTGACTGCATATAATGAGTCGTATGCCGGAAACAAGACTATTTCAGCATATAATTTGGAACAGTATCAAGAAGAAAAGTTTAGCGGTGTGCTGGATTCTGTGTTTAAATTAAAAATTAAATTGGTGCAACGTACCAGATGGGTATCACCTGTTATGCATATCGTGTTGTCTTTTGGTATCGGGTTGGCGATATGGTTTGGTTCATTCTTGATTCTGAACGGCACAATCACAAGTGGTAGTTTTGTTTCTTTCTTGGCTGCATTGATTATGTTATACACACCGATGAAAAGTATGGGATCTACATATAATTCTGTGTTAATGTCTTTCTTGGCAATTGAACGTGTGTTTGATGTTTTGGATTCTGTACCTGCAATCAAAGACAAACCAGATGCAACACAAATGCCATCTGTACACAAAAATATTGAATTTAAAAATGTGTCGTTTGAATACATCAAAGATGTTCCTGTGTTGAAAAATGTTAACCTGACAGTTAACCAAGGTGATGTTATTGCGTTGGTTGGTAATTCTGGTGGTGGCAAGTCTACATTGGTCAGTTTGTTGCC
>JAFOXU010000105.1 GCA_017425725.1 Alphaproteobacteria bacterium
GCATATTTTGAAACAATGTTGCGACATATTTTTCAAATGCCACCGCATCAAATGGGACCAAGGCATGCGCCGCCTGTTTTAATTCCGCCAATCTGTGCGCATTTGCGGTAAGTTCACTTTGCACCGGTGACAAGTTACCAGCATATTTTTCTAATAATTCATTTTGTCTGGCGTTTATACGACTGATTTCCGCACCGATGGCGCGATATTTCCGGCCAAGATTTATATCAAATGCCGAAGATTTTGCCGTATCTTTTCTCATACCGCCACCTTTGAAAACATTTTCATATCACGTGGCACACCACGCAGGACAAAGTATTTGCGCAAGACACCTTCACACTCATAACCACAACGCAGTGCAACTGCAGCCGAACGAATATTCTGTTTATCCAGGGTCAATTGAATGCGTTGCAAACGCATGTCAGCAAACCCAATTTCGGTCAGTTTATTTAATACACGTGTCATAATGCCACGACCATTAAAGCCATGCGCCAGCCAATAACTGATTTCGCCCATGTTGTCATCTGTGTCAACAAAGCCTATCTTGCCCACAATATCATCCGCCTCCATGATAAAGTATGAACACTTGTCATCACAATATGACTTTTCAATATTTGCCAACGTTTTATCGGTTGTGGTATAGCCATCAACCCATTCCAAGAATTCGCCCAGGAATTCACGATTGGCGTTTATAACCGACAACAACCGTTCGGCATTTTGTGCCGTTGGCTCAAGCTTTACAAGCCGGAAATCACCCATATCAATAATGCGTGGAAACGAAACCATTATTTCCCCTTGTATTCTGATTTTAGTTTCGAAAACAACAGATGATTCATATATGTGCCATCTGGCATTTTATTCGCAGCACGTTCAACACCATCCAGTTGATAGCCAGCCTTTTTAATCGAATTTACCGAACAAACATTGCCCTCCATCGCCTGACGACAGATACGATTTACCCCCAGTTCTTCAAAACCCAATTTATCAATCAGATTATGTACTTCTTGGTTAAAACCCTGACCACGTGCAGATTTAATAAACCAAACACTGGAACATTGTATGGTGTCGCAACGATCGATGTAATGAAATCTTTGATAACCCACAAACTTGCCGTTATGAAAGATGTACCAGACAATACCGTCTTTGTATCCTGCATCACGTTGCATTATTTTAAGCGTTTCGTCCACTGATTCAGGCAAGTGTGATTTATGTGTTGCAGAATACCACATATACTGATAATCGGCAGGGTTTTCATGATTTAAAACGTCCCAAATCATTTGGGCGTTTGCAATAGTAGGCTTTAAAACACGCATTTCCAAACGTTCTGTTTTAATATCGTGATTAAATATTTCATAAAACTTTTCCATCTGCTTTTTCCTTTGATTTATTTTATGTTATTATATCACAAAAATAATAAAACACTATGTGATATGATGTCCGACACAGGAAAAATAAAAAAACCACCAAATGGTGGTCTTTAATTCTGGTGGCCCTGGTCGGATTGTAAATTCCCATATTCGCTTTCGCTCTATGGGCCCCTTTCGCCTGCGCTGTCGCTGCGGCTCGAACCGGTCGGTTCTTCGTCCGACACAGACTAAAATAAAAATCCCCAAAAGGGGATTTTAATTCTGGTGGCCCTGGTCGGACTCGAACCGACACTCCTCGCAGAACTTGATTTTGAGTCAAGCGCGTCTACCAATTCCGCCACGGGGCCATGGCATCAGAAAGCGTTTATTATGCTGCTTTCTTTGCTTCAACTTTTTTTACCAAACGTGCACTGCGGTTTGCCTTGTGAACAGGTTTTTTTGCAGGTGCAGCAGGTTTGCCAGCTTTCTTTTCAATGGCTTTTTTAATCGCAGCCATTTCAGCTGTTAAACGTGATACTGGTTTTGCCATTACATATGCATCCAAACCACCATGTTTGGTCAATGTACGCAGACCAGCGGTTGAAATACGTAATGAAAAATCACGTCCCAAAATATCACTGTGGAACTTTAATGTTTGCAGATTTGGCAAGAATGTACGTTTTGTACGACGATGAGAGTGAGATACATTCATCCCAACTTCTGTTTTCTTACCTGTAACTTTACATACACGTGGCATAATACTTATCCTTAAATTATTAATAGCGGACTAAATTTATAATAAAAATCTAGAAAAGTCAAGTATTGTTTTCATATTTTTTATTTGTTGTGTTTATGTCCGTCTTTTAACAGGTCGGTTACAACCTTGGCCGGTGTGAATGTAGTGTTCGGTACTTCGACAAATATTGTGTTCCATTTTGACATGGCACCGTTCCACAGACCTGGGCGTTCCATCGCACGTAAATCATGCCCATTTTTAGATTTTGTTGAAATAAAGCCTGTTGATTTATCGATATATTGGGACAAATCAAATTTTTTACCTGTATAGTCGTGTGTCATGCAAACCAAATCAACAGGGTTAAAATATTGTCCTTGATGTAATACAGATATTGATTCTGGGGCGATTTGTCCTGGTTCCACGATTTGCAGGCTGATTGTGCCGTCTGTATTTTGTGTCCAGAATGGGCCGCCACCTGGGGCGCCTGTGTTCTTTATCATGCCGCATACACGTAATGGACGGTTTAATATGTTACGTATTTGTGACGTGTCAAAGTTGCGTATCCCTAGATTATCGGATATGTATTGTTGAATTTCTGTAATATCTGCAGTGCCAGAATCAATTGCGTGTATATATTTAAATATTTGTTTCTGGGTTTGGATGGCGATACCTGCAAGCAGTTTTTTGTATAATATTGTGTCTGAACGTGTGTTATTAGTGCAAACGTTATCAATATTTTTGATGAATATAATGTCTGCGTCTAAATCGTTCAGGTTTTCAATCAGTGCGCCATGACCTGCGGGACGAAACAGTAACGTGCCATCAGAATTACGAAATGGTGTGTTGTCTGGGGTGACGGCAATTGTGTCTGTTTCAGGCTTTTGCGTGGATAAATTTATTTTATATTGTATGCCTGTTGCCGATTCGTATTGCGGTACAATTGTGTTTAATAATTCTGTAAATGCAGATATGTGTTCTGGGGATACCGTAAAATGTATGTTAACAATTCCATTAGATTCTGCATATTGTGCACCTTCGCACAGGTGTTCGGCAACTGCGGTAATACCAGATTTGTTGTCATTATGAAATTTTAATAGTCCTTTTGGTAGATTCCCGTAATTAAGTCCTGAATCATCAATGATATGTTTTATAATGTCATGTGCGGTTGCGTCTGGGGGCAAAATTTGTTGCAAATCGTTGTAAAACGCAAAATTTGACAGATTGTCCAGTACTGTTTGGACTGTTTGATTCATTGTATTTGTGTTTAAAAATTCAAACAGGTCTTTGAACATACGTGTGGCTGCGCCAGATGCAGGGACAAATTTTTCTATTTTGTATTTATCTTTTTCATTGTCGTAATATTCTGCGTATTTTGTATCGCTGATTTGTAATATTCCATCACCTGCGACGGCGGCGGATACAATATTGATAAAAGGAAAGCCGTTTTTGAAATCTGTGATTTGTTGGTTGACTTGTTCAGTTGTCAGATTGTGATTTTTGATTTGTTCGTAATCTTGTTCGGTAAAGGTTGTTATGTCTTTTTCTCTTGTTATATACGTTGCACAGATTAATACAATTTTTTTTGTGGCGCAAGGATTGGTATTCGTTCCTGTGTCTTGAAAGCAGATTTTATGGCACTATATATAGCACAGAAATAATTTATAAGGAGCATATATATGAATCCGGATGATTTACAAGAAACACCGCAGCAGGCAGTTGCAAAATATACAACTGATTTTACAAAACTGGCTGCGGATGGAAAATTAGATCCTGTGATTGGCCGTGACGAAGAAATCCGTCGTACAATTCAGGTGTTAAGTCGTCGTACAAAAAATAACCCTGTGCTGATTGGTAACCCGGGTGTTGGTAAGACAGCAATTGTCGAAGGGCTGGCAACACGTATTATTTCGGGGGATGTACCGGAAAACCTGCTAAAAAAACAGTTGTTAAGTCTGGATATGGGGGCGTTAATGGCAGGCGCATCTTTTCGTGGTCAGTTTGAAGGGCGCTTGAAGGCAATATTAAAGGCTGTCAAAGATGCAGACGGTAAAATAATTTTATTTATTGATGAATTGCATACACTTGTCGGGGCAGGCAAGGGCGAAGGCAGTATGGATGCTGCAAATTTGTTAAAGCCAATGCTGGCACGTGGTGAATTGCATTGTTTGGGTGCGACAACATTGGATGAATATCGTCAATATATTGAAAAAGATCCGGCGCTTGCACGTCGTTTTCAACCTGTGTATGTTGATGAACCAACAGTTGACGATACGATATCTATTTTGCGTGGACTGAAAGAAAAATACGAAGGTCATCATGGTGTTCGTATTGCTGATGCTGCGCTGGTGTCTGCGGTGAAATTATCGAATCGGTATATCACGGACAGATTCTTGCCAGACAAGGCGATTGACTTGATTGACGAAGCCGCTGCACGTGTGCGTATCGAAATTGCATCTAAGCCAGATAAACTGGACGAAGTGGACAGACATTTGATGCAACTGAAAATCGAACAGCAGGCATTAAAAAAAGAAAAAGATGAAGAATCAAAAAAGCGTTTGGCAGATTTGGAAAATATTATTAAATCGGTTGAGGCTGAATCCAAAGAACTGACTGCCCAGTGGCAGGCAGAACAGCAAAAAATGCGTGGATTGTCGGATGCGATGGCGGCGCTGGACGTGGCCAAGGCCGAAGTTGCCACAGCAATGCGTAATGGTGACTATGAAAAGGCATCGGCCCTGCAGTATGGCAAGATTCCAGAACTGGAAGAAAAGATTGCAAAAATGAATGCAGATGCCAAAGAATATAAAACTGTTTTGCCAGAACATATCGCAGCAGTGGTCAGCAAATGGACCGGTGTTCCGGCAGACAGATTAAACGCCGAAGAACAATCAAAATTGTTAAATATCGAAGATGCCTTGCGTAATCGTGTTGTTGGCCAAGACCATGCGCTGGGGGTAATTGCACGTGCGATTCGTCGCAGTCGTGCAGGTTTGTCAGACCCACGCAGACCAATGGGCAGTTTTATGTTCTTGGGGCCAACCGGTGTTGGTAAGACCGAGGTGGCCAAGGCATTGGCAGAATACCTGTTTAATGATGATACTGCCATGACAAGAATTGATATGAGTGAATATATGGAACCACATTCTGTATCACGCCTAATCGGCAGTCCCCCAGGGTATGTTGGTTATGAACAGGGTGGGGTGCTGACAGAAAGTGTCAGACGCAGACCGTATCAGGTGCTGTTGTTTGACGAAATTGAAAAGGCAAACCCAGATGTGTTCAATGTGTTCTTGCAAATATTGGATGATGGTCGTCTGACAGATGGTCAGGGTCATGTTGTGAACTTTACAAACACAATCATTATCATGACCAGCAATTAGCCAGATATGGATGCAGTGAAAAAGAATTTCAGACCAGAATTTATCAACAGAATTGATGAAATCGTGTTCTTTAACCCGTTGGGCAAAGATGTTATGGCTGGAATTGTTAAAATTCAACTGCGTGGTCTGGAAAAGCGCTTGGCCGAACGCAGAATCAGTATGAATGTCACAGACAAGGCGATAAAGTGGCTGGGTGACAACGGTTATGATGCTGTATTTGGTGCACGTCCACTGAAACGTTTGATAACATCTGCGGTCGAAGATAAAATTGCAGATCTGATATTGTCCGGTACACTAAACGAAGGCAGTACTGTGTATATCGATGTCAAAGGCAAAGATTTAACAGTTGGTTAAAAAAAATCCCCCAATCGGGGGATTTTTATTTCTTTTTTACGTATTTTTTCTGAGATTGTATTAAGCGGATAATTGCACGCCAGTCACCATATTGGTCGATAAATGAATGTTTAGAATCTTTAAAGATTACAAATTTCCATAAGTGGCCATTTTTACCGGATTTTAATATGTTGTATTTTTTACGTAATTCTTCGGGTGGTGATTTTCTGTCACGGCCACCTGCAACCAAAGTGATTGGAATATTATATCTGTCCATTAATTCTGGTTTAAATTCAGATTGTTTGACATCGTCAAATATGTTTGGCAATACAGATATATATGTAAACTTGCCGTCTGGTCTGGGTTCGTGTGGGCTAGAAATACCGATTGCCTTGTTGTTAAATTCTTCATCTGATGTTTCAGGTGTGAAATATCTGTATTTATAAAAATTTTTAATATATGTGACGAATTCATCACATAGGTATGGTGCAAACAGTACAGATGCAGAAAAGCGTAATTTTTTCCTGTCGCTGATTCTTTTGTTATAGATTTCAAAAATGCCTGTTGCCCCGACAGAATGTCCGATTAGACATGAATATGTGTATTTATTTGCTTTGCATTCCGATTCGATTCTGTCCAGACCGGTATCGATTAAATCAATATATTCTGCGAATGTGTGTTTTGTGGCCAATTCTTGTGATTGTTCTGGTAAAAAGTTTCCTAAAAATGTATCCAAACAATATACATCATATTTTACAGTTAATGCCCAATATTCGATTATTCGCATTAATGGTTCTGATCGTGTATTGCTGGCCAAACCAGGAACCAAGATGATAGAATTATCAGATGGTGTGTTATTTACGGAATAGTATGAAATTTGTCCGATTGTTTTGTTTTCGGTTCTGGAACTGTATTTAAGTTCCCAACGAAACGCCGCATCTTTTAATGCGGGCAGTTCGGTTTTGTATTTACTTAAATCTAATTTAAAGACGTTATTCATAGCAGTGATTGTTGCACAAAATCACAGATTGTCAATTATTAAGTTTGGAAATTATTTTTCTGTTGACATTTTATTTGATAATGTATAAAATCAGTTCGCTTTTAGTAATAAAAGTGCAAAGTTTTGGGGTTGTAGCTCAGTTGGTAGAGCACCTGCTTTGCAAGCAGGGGGTCGTCAGTTCGAGCCTGATCAGCTCCACCAAAACAAAGAAAGGGGATGAAAGTCCCCTTTTAAACAAGATAAATACAAGTTCGCCAAAAAGGGGGTGAATATATAATGGTAAAAGTTTTGGTTCGCGATAATAACGTAGAACAGGCATTGCGTGTTGCAAAACGTAAATCACAAAAAGAAGGCCTGTACCGTGAAATGAAAGAACGCCAGCGTTTTGAAAAACCAACAACAAAACGTAAACGTATGAAAGAAGAAGCGGTTCGTAACGAAAAGAAACGTCAATCTAAACAACGTATGGTTTTTGGTTTCTAAGATTAAAAAAAATCCCCAAATTTGGGGATATTTTATTGTTTGTTTTGTTTTTTTTACATTACAAAATCTTCGCCCAGGTATACTTTCTTTACCATTTCGTCTTGGATAATTTCGTCAGTTGTGCCGTGTTTTAATATTTTGCCGTCGTGTAGCACATAACTGCGGTCTGTGATACCCAATGTTTCACGTACATTGTGGTCTGTGATGATAACGCCCAGTCCACGATTTTTTAACTGTGATACCAAACCACGAATTTCGTTAACGGCAATTGGGTCGATGCCTGCAAATGGCTCGTCCAATAATATGAATTTTGGATTGTTCGCCAATGCACGTGCAATTTCAACACGTCTGCGTTCGCCCCCAGACAATGCGGTCGCAGGACTGTGGCGCAGGCTGGATATCGAAAATTCTTCTAATAACGAATCGAGTTTCTTTTGGCGTTTTTTCTTGTCCGGTTCAACAACCTCTAAAATTGCCATGATGTTTTGTTCAACGGTCAGTCCACGAAATACACTGTTTTCTTGGGGCAGGTAACCGATGTGCAGGCGTGCACGCTGATAAAATGGCAGGTGTGTTATGTCCTGTGAATTTAGAAATATTTGGCCACCAGTTGCCGCCAATTGCCCAGTTATACAATAAAAGGCAGTTGTTTTACCGGCACCGTTTGGTCCCAACAGGCCAACCGATTCGCCCTGACGTGCGATTAATGATATGTCACGTATAACCATACGTTTGCCGTATGTTTTAGATAAATGTTCAATGCGCAGTACAGATTGTTTCATAGTTTTATCACCAATTCTTTTGTGCGGACACGATCGCCATTGCTGGAATCTATCTTGACGTCCCCCAACAGTGTAATTGTTCTTTTTACGTTGTTATACTGACCTGTTTTGGCGGTTATGTTATCTGTTATCGTTTCTTCGCCACTGGTTCTGTTTATTGTGCCCGATATGGTTTCCATAAATATTATATCAGGGTTTTCGTATTCTTGATAGCCTATTTTTGCCTGTATTTTAAATGGTTTGCCATCTTTGTCAATGCCGACAAATGATGCGTTGGACATCTTGAACTGATTTGCGACAATGTCGTTCATGTTAATTGCAGATATTGGTGTCCATAACAATTGTTTTGTAAATAATGAACCTGCAACCAGTGCGGCAATCATTACCAAACCCCAACCTGTGAAAAAAAACTGCCACAGTCGTTTCAAACGACGATGTTTGGAAAAGATAATAAATGTACGTTTGTCGGTCTTCATGTTGTGTAGTTTATAACGACAATAATAAAAATGCAATTTTTATATTTATCTAATAAATTTTTTGTGTTATAATTACCCAGAAGAGAGATGAAAAAGTTTTTACTGTTTTTTATCGGTGGTTTGGTCGCTGTGCACAGTACGGCGGGTGCGTTGACCGTTACTAAGGCACCGTCTGTTGCAACAAAACAAGCCACAGCAGTGGATACAGGTGCATCACTGTTGCCGGGGGTTTTGAATTTGGTAACAGGTGTTATGCAATTAAATCAAAAACAGAAAGCGTTGACAGCCGAATGTATCCCAACCAGCCAAGAAGTCAACTTTGTAAATAATATTATAAAAGAATGGGCGAAAACAGGCGCCGCAACGGCTGAAGAGATTGAAAATGGCAAAATGGATGGTATGAAGCCATGTGAAAAAGGTGAGACGTATGAATCTTCGGTACGTATTGCCGCTGATTTGGGCGAAGATGGTTTGATTTGCTATGATGTTTACAGAGATGATGAGTCTGCTGTGTGGTACAAGTTTCCAAAGGCGTCCAGTACGTATTACTGTACAGATGGTTCGTTAAGTGGTTGTGGCGAAAAGAATAAAAAGCACGTTTCTAATATATATAATGTGTTTAATTTGGTCGATTTTACAGATGCTGATTATACTGCACAAGAAGCAAAGTTGGCTGCTAACCTGATTGCCAAAATTGAAAAATGTTCAAATGCAAAATTAAATGCACGAAAAAAAGAAATGTGGGGCGAATTTTTGGTTGGTACAGTTGGCGGTTTAGGACAAAAGACAGATACTGCAACGGTTATGCAGACTGTAAGCGGTATGGCAAATTCGTTCTCTGGTGGTGGCGGTGGATTACAGTCGTTGGGCGGTTTAAAAGATTTGGCATCGCAGTTCTTGGCAAAATAATAGGTTTGTTTTTCCGCTTTACTATATTACCAAAAAATCGTATAATATGTTTAATTAAACAGAAGGATAGGGCATATGAAAAATAAGACTTGTGTTGCAACGTGGGTTATTTCACGCTTGATGATGGCGGCTGGGGTGGTTGCGTTGACTGCGTGTAATCAGGCAAATAATTATGAATATACAGGGCCTGTGGCAACACCAACTGTTGATTATGTGGAATCATTGGATGTTTATTCTGCACCACACCAGGATTCTTTTTTAAATCAGTTGGCAATGAACTATCGTTCTTATGCAATTTATAATGCACGTACCAGTGGCTATTCTGAAATGGGCGAATTGTTCGCTAATAAGGCTGTGTCTGCATTTTCAGGTGATGTGCCGTTCCCAGAAACGTTGGAAAATTGGCCGGTTGAAAACGAACAGGATGCATTTGATTTAAATAATGCATACAATGATTTGATGGAACAGTTAAAGAATGATGCGTCTCACTTGAATCCAGAATTGGCAGCTGAGGCGCAGGCGAAGTATGATTGCTGGTTGTCGGCAACTGCCAGTGGTCAATTTGCAACAGCACAACAATGCCGTGACAGATTTAACAAGACAATGGCTGCGTTACGTGATTGTCAGGGCGGGAAAATTGTAAAAAAACAAGTCGAAAAAGAAACTTGTACAGAAGGGAATTGTTCTGAAACAGTTATGACGAGTGTTAAAGAAACGCAGACTTATTATCCAGATACTCGTCAGATGATGGTCGCACGTGGTGATGCACGTGAAGGGGTTATTATTGTTAATAATGTGAATGTCCCGGAACATTTGATTAATCCTGTGCCGGTTCAACCATTGGTATTTAATCAGAATATTTACGGTGGTGATAAAACTGTCAATAAAACACAAAAATCAACACCAAATGGTATCGTTGTTGTTGCAGAAACACAGACTGAATGTCCTGCATGTCAAGAATGTAAGGTGTGTCAGGAATGTCCAACGTGTGCAGAATGTGCAGCATGCGAATCACAACAGTGTGAAAAATGTGAACAACAACAGGTTGCAGAAATCCCACATGTTGGGGATGAATTGGTTTCACGTGAAGAATTTATCAATATGATGATGGCGATGCGTTCTGAATTGATGGCAATTAATGCTCGTTTGGATGAATTACAGGCCGCTGCTGGTGAAAAGACAATGATTAAGGTTCAGCAGATTCCGCTGGAACCAAAACAGCATGTTATGGAAGAAGTTTTTGAAGTCAGATTTGATTTTAATAAGTCTATTATTAAACCCGAATACCAGGAACTGATTAAAAAATTAGCGACTGCAACCCAGGAAAATAAGAATATCAAGGTGTCGGTTGTTGGACATACAGATACAATGGGTACTGCTAATTACAACTATGCGTTGGGTGGTCGTCGTGCCGAGGCTGTTCAGAAAATGTTGATAGAATATGGTATCCCATCCAGTCAGATTGTTGCGGTGTCTGCAGGTGAAGAAGGCTTGGCTGTGCCAACACCGGATAATACACCAAATGCGGAAAATCGCCGTGTTCGTGTTGTTAAAGAAGTTCACTATACAGAAGATGCAAAACCAGTTCCAATGGAAATTTCTGTCGAAGAGGTTTCTGTAAGTGAATGTGGTGAATATGGGTGCGAACAATAAAATACTTGACAAAAAGATTTTGTTGGTATAAATTGTTCAGTGTCAGAGAGATGTTTTAAAGAGGCATTTGAAATGACTGATATGGTAAAAAAACTTGAATTGGCTACGAAAACCCTGGCAGAACAGGGTATCAAGGGACGTGGATTTAATCGGGGAAATGGAAATATAGAAGCATTAAATGTTGCTGAAATATTTAAAACCCAATTTGGTCTGACCTTTGGTGGTAATGAAAACTAAACAAATATAGTATTGAATCCCACGCAATAATATTGTGTGGGATTTTTTCTATGAATTGACAGAATTTACTTGATTTTTTGTATAAAACACTATAAACTATGCCACGCTGGATAACCAGAACTGATTAAGTGGTGGTGCATTTTGGTCCCATCAATGATAAGGATTCTGTTCAATATCTGGCACCGAAAAACCAAAAACAAAGGAAAATAAAAATGGCAAGAGCTGGTGCAAAGCGTAGCACACGCAAATTAAAAATCGGACGTAGCCTGGGCGTCAATCTGTGGGGTCAGGCGAAATCTCCATTTAATAAACGTAAATATAAACCTGGTCAGCATGGTCCAACATCTCGTGGTGGTAATTCTTCGGATTACGCAAAACAGATGCGTGCAAAGCAGACATTAAAAGGTTACTATGGTAATGTTGGCGAAAAGAAATTCCGCAAATATTATCTGGAAGCTGTTAATATGAAGGGCGACACACCAGAAAACTTGATTGGTTTGTTGGAACGTCGTTTGGATGCGGTTGTATATCGTGCAAAATTGGCACCAACTGTATTCTCTTCACGTCAGTTAATCAGCCATGGTCATATTAATGTTAATGGTAAACGCGTAAAAGTTGCATCATATCAGGTAAAACCAGGTGATGTTATCACAGTCAGCGAAAAAGCAAAACAGATGCCATTGGTCGTTTTAGCTTTGGAATCTGCAGAACGCAACTTTGCAGACTATGTTTCTGTTGACAGTGCAAACTTCACAGCAACATTCGTACGTGTACCTGCATTCGAAGATGTTCCATATCCTGTTCAAATGTTCCCAGAATTGGTTGTTGAATTCTATTCACGCTAATCACGAACAGACGAACGGTATGTTCATTCAGTCCCGCCCATGTGGCGGGATTTTTTTGTGGAATGTTCGACATTTGTGGGGTATAATAAACATATGCAAAATAAATTTGTTATCTTTTCTGAAAATAAATGTTGGCGTGGACACGCCTGAACTGATTTATATGCCCATGGCCCGGGGGCGTGTTATTTTGGGCTTTCATTTAATTAATAAAAAGACTATTATAGACAACAAGAAAAGGTAATTATCATGTCAGATAAAATTGTTTTAACAGGCATTAAACCAACAGGTATGCCGCATTTGGGAAACTATATTGGTGCGTTAAAGCC
>JAFOXU010000182.1 GCA_017425725.1 Alphaproteobacteria bacterium
ACCTGGCAACATTCCAGGAACAGACTGGCAATTTGTATAATTTAGAAGCGACCCCAGCCGAAGGTTGTTCTTATCGGTTTGCTAAAACAGACGTCAAGAATTTCCCAGATATTATCACTGCTGGAACAAAAGACGCACCATATTACACAAATTCAACACAGTTGCCAGTAAGTTATACAGACGATCCGTTTGTTGCACTGGAACACCAAGAAGAATTACAGCGTAAATACACTGGCGGTACAATGTTGCATCTGTATATGGGCGAACCTGTATCCAGTGGTGATGCAGCCCAGAAAATCGTACGTACGATATTTGAAAATTACAAGGTGCCATATATGACACTGACACCAACATTTTCAATCTGTCCAAAGCATGGATATCTGCCGGGCAAACATGAATTCTGTCCAAAATGCGATGCTGAAATGGGCGCAAATCAGAACACACAAGAATAAAAAATCACAATAACAAATAATAATGTCAAACTACACAAAAAGGGGAGGAATTAACAATGACAAACAACGCACAAAGAACACCTTGCGAAATATTTTCAAGATCAATGGGCTTTATCAGGGCTGTATCAAACTTTAACATTGGTAAATACTCTGAATTTTGTGAACGTAAAACATTTACAGAAGCAAACAGTTTATCCGCAGGTGCGCGTCACAGTGATTTGTTAAAACGTGCGGCATAGTAAAATGCGTGAAGTTCAAATTGGGGGATTGGTTCCGTTTACCACAATCGACTATCCCGGAAAACTGGCAGCAGTATTTTTCTTGGTTGGTTGTCCTTTGCGGTGTGCGTATTGTTCCAATCCCCATTTATTATCAGTTGGTGATGGCGAATACGATCCACAGCGCATGATGGAATGGTTGTCACAGCGCATTGGCAAACTGGAAGCAGTTGTTTTTTCCGGTGGCGAAGCATTAATGCAAGGTGATACAGCGATTGAATACATGCGCAGTGTTCGTGCGCTGGGATTTAAAATCGGATTGCATACAAATGGTTTTTACCCAGAATTATTAAAACGTGCATCTGAATGCGTTGATTGGATTGGACTGGATTTCAAGGCGACACGTGAAAAATATCCCGATTTAACAGGGCAACATATTGCATACGACAACATGATGCGTTCGCTGGATGTATGGTTGGATACTGGCAAAGAATTTGAGGTGCGCATCACATGCGACCCACGATTTGTATCTGTTGCTGATTTATACGAAATCGCAGATATATTGTCGGGCAGGGGGGTAAAAAATATTGCGATTCAAAAGTATATCCCACACTTTGAAGACGCATCCAATCCAACCACAGATGCCATGCGTAATCAGTTCTTTGTGGACAGGGAATTGCGTGAAAAACTAGATTCAATGTTTGAATCCGTCACATGGCGTGAATAAAAGTTTCTCAGGAAGCAAACACCCCAAAAAGGGGTGTTTTTTTAAGGCTGTACAACGTTTGGTATAACACGCAGTGATTGCAGACCACGTGCACACAATTTTGTGTATATTGGTTTGTCCAGCCCCAAGAATTTTATCAATTCGCGTGGCGGGTGCATGCAGAACAAATCACGTTCTGTTATAACACCGTTGCGTATGGTTTTTATCAGACCACTGGGTAACAGTTTTTGCCCAATACAGGATGACAAATATACCCAACACTCATCATTTCGCCCCAGATTTTCCAACGCCAAATATCGTGCATACATATTCAGTGTTAAATCTGCCTTGGTTGCATCTTTGGTCCATGGTGAACCGCCACCAATTGGTGATGCGGTTGAATAGAAATCGCATGCCAATTTGCGACCTGTTACACCACAGTCTGCGATTGAAGAATGATATGTATAAATCCCCGTGCCATTGACAGTAATGTCTTCTGGTGTCTGTCCCAGCGTATCAATAATAAACTGATGCAAATCTTGTTGCTTTAACATTGGAATTGCAACGATGGCGGTCTTGATTTTACCATGTTCATCAACGGTGATTTGTGTTTTTATATCCAGCCCCAAATTATCTGAATTGCGTGCCATTTCGTACAACGCACGATTTAATTTGCGTGCCAGATATAATTCCAGATTGATATTATCTGGTCCATGGCATGCATATCCAACGAATACGCCTTGGTCGCCCCATGCACCGGTTTCAACACCACGATTTATATCTGGTGACTGTACACCGATAAGATTGATTACGTTCAGTTTATTTATATTGATTGCATAATCGCCCCAAATATTGGCATAGTTGCAATCATATCCGATTTCACGCAGTGCAGATTTAACATATTCTGTTGCATTTGATAAATCGACATTACCTGTGATTTCTCCGCCAAGGATAACAGTGTTATCTTTGACCATAACTTCGACCGCATATTTGACGGAATTATCCATTTCGATCATTCGGTCCAAGATATAAGATGAAATATAATCGGAAATTTTATCTGGGTGCCCCAGCGACACCGCTTCTGCAGTTTTTAACATAGAAAGACTCCTGTTTTAGTCCATTAACGCAGGACAAGTTAGGATTTAAATCCGCGGCTGCACAGCACCATGCCACACAACAACATAGATTATATCATATAAAAAATATTTGTAAAGAAATCAATATAGAACAACTTGTATAATTCACGAACTGTTGCGGTTTGGGAAAGAAGTTAATCTGTTTTTGAAAAATTTATGATATAATGATACTATAACCAAGGAGTAAAAAATGAAAAAATTATCTTTGCTAATTTTGCCAATAGCAGCCATGTTACTTAC
>JAFOXU010000166.1 GCA_017425725.1 Alphaproteobacteria bacterium
ATAGTGTGGGCTGTTGTAAGTTATATTACAAAAAATAAACATTTGCTTGGTATTGTTTTTCTTATGTTTGTTTTATCACCCATGTTTGGTGTTTATATATGGAATGCAAACGAAGAAATAAAATGGTTAGTATCCTTGTTCTTTTCGGGTGCACTTTGTGCATTGTATAAAGACAAGATAGTGTTAGATTGGTGGTTGCCTGCAGGATTGTTTGTGTGTTGTCTTGTGCTAAATAATGCGTGGTCCATAACGCATTTGATTGCTTACTTGTTTGTGCCGGTGCTGTTTTGTTATATCGCCAGACTATCTTGGTTTCGTAAATTAAGAATAAAACATGATATTTCTTATGGTATATATTTATACGGATGGCCAGTACAGCAGTTTGTTTTATTTTTATTTCCTGGTATAGGGTATTATGCTTATATGTTTTTGTCTATGTTAATAGCAACTTTATTTGCATATATATCGTTCGTATGGATAGAGAAACCGTTCATGAATATAGGTAAAAAAGTAAATCGTCTATTGCAATAGGGTTGTTTTTTTATTTCTTTTGAATTATTGGTTGGAATTTGCTGCTTTTGCGAAAATTGTCGGGGTTCCAAATTTGAAAACTGTTACCACGACCAATAAATAATACATTGTTTTTTAGGTTGGCGTGTTTTTTTAATTCTGGTGTAATAATTATTCGACCAGTGACATCAAAATTCATTTGTTGGGCATCTGCGAACAAATCATCAAATTTATTGTTGTCTTCATTGGCCAATTTTTGCATGTGGCTCATTGAAACGCCTTCAATGCAATTGTGTGCAGGGGAACGATATAAAATAACACCCTGAAAATCGTCGTTTGCAATTGCAGTACGGAATTTTGCAGGCACAGAAACACGCCCCTTGGCATCTATTCGATTTTCATAAGAAGACAGAAATAATGACATTTTATTATTTTTATACGCTGTTACAGACATTTTATCACATATTATTATGGTTGTCAAAGACACTTAATAATACTTTTATGGTATTTTATGGTTTTTTTAAATAAAAATATGAAAAAAGCAATAAAATGAAAATAATTAAATTTTATGCTTGACCTGCGATTCGTTTTTGTTCTAAGATGTTTGTATAGACAAGGGAAAAAGAAATAAAAAGCCCAGAATTTCGCAAAGTTGGCGGATTTTTGGGAAAAATAAAAAAACAAAAAAATTTTATCGAACAGTTTTGTAAATACATCGGTATTTACAAAAAAATAAGATAAAACAATAACAAATGCCCGAAAGGAGGGGAAACGCGCATGCAAAAAAACATCAAAGAAATCATGATTGCCTTAAATCAAGTCCTGACAACCACAGTTTGGGTTAACGCAGATCGTCAGATTATATCGTTGGCCGATGAATTAAAAATCGGTTCAAACAATGCACCACGTTCAATCGAAGATTTACCACGTACATCACTGGTTGGTGCATATGTGTCTTTGCAAATTCGTACAGATAATTTTGAAGTTTCGGCAGAAAGTCTGGATACCAAGGCATTGGCATTGCGTGTCAAAGAATTAGTCTTTGCCGAAGCGAAAAAGATAATCGACGCAGCAGACAGCACAGTTTCGTCCGCAGATGGCGTTGCAATGGCCGCCTAAAACGGTCCTAGTGCGCGTTCAGGACAATCAGTTTCCGGATAACCGGAAGGAAGGGAGCAACTGTCACCAAGTAATTGGTGGCAGTCGTTTTTTCTTGCAAATATATATTTTTACTGTAAAATTGATCTTGACTTTGCGGGTGGGCGCATGGTCAGTCCGATTAACCCCACAAGACCTCGCTGTGAAAAATACAATTTAGCGATGGCAAACTTTGATGAATATTTTCTTATGAAAGATTTATCCAAAGATTTATTTAATCCATTATCTGGCGAAGATTTTGTCCAGATGTTTGACGCAAACTATGGTTCTCAAGAAACATTACAGGGCTATGCAACCAAGGGTACTGTTAAAGATATCCGTGGTGATTTTGCAATGGTTGATGTTGGCTTGAAATCCGAAGGTCGCGTTCCATTAAAAGAATTTGGCGCATCAGTACCATCTGTTGGTGACATCATTGACGTTTTTGTTGAACGTTATGAATCACGTGAAGGTACAGCGGTTCTGTCTTATGCCAAGGCACGTGCAGAAAAAGCATGGAAAGACTTGGAAAAAACAGTTGCCGAAGGCGTTGATCCAGAAGGTACAATTATCGATGTCGTACGTGGCGGTTTCACTGTTGATATCAATGGTGTATTTGCATTTATGCCATCATCACAGGTTGATCATAAACCAATCCGTGATGCGAAATCTTTGATTGGTCTGAAAGACAAATTCCGTGTTTTGAAAATGGATGCATTGCGCACAAACGCAATCGTATCACGTCGTGCAATTCAATCTGATACAATCGCTGCTGCACAGAAAGAAGCAATGAAAAACATTGAACTGGGTGCTGTTGTCGAAGGTACAGTTAAAAACATCACAGATTATGGTGTATTTATTGACTTGGGCGGTATTGATGGTTTGTTACATGTAACAGACTTGTCATGGAAGCGTGTAAATCATCCACGTGAATTGGTACATGTTGGCGAAAAGATTAAGGTCAAGGTTATCCAATTCGATCCTGAAACACATCGTATTTCATTGGGTGCAAAACAACTGGAAGAAGATCCATGGGAAACAGCATCACGTGCGTTCAACGTTGGTGATACAGTATCTGGCAAGGTATCTTCATTGACAGATTATGGTGCATTCATTGATTTGGGCAACAATATCGAAGGTCTGGTTCACATGTCTGAACTGTCCTGGACAAACAAGAATATCCACCCAAGCAAAGTATTGCAAAACGGTCAGGATATTAACGTTGTTGTTTTGGGTATTGACCAAGATAAACGTCGTATTTCATTGGGTTATAAACAACTGCAACCAAATCCATGGAAACAGTTTGCGGAAACACACAATGTTGGCGATGTAATCACAGGCCCAATTAAAAATACAACTGAATTCGGTTTGTTTGTTGCCTTGACACCAGAATTAGACGGTATGGTTCATATCTCTGATTTGTCTTGGAACAAATTGGACGAAGAAGAATTGAAAAAATTCGTTCGTGGCCAAGAAGTAACAGCGAAAATTTTGGATATCAATCCAGAAAAAGAACGTGTTCCATTGGGTATCAAACAATTAACTGAAAGCGCAGAAAACAATGCTGTATCTATCAAGAAAGGCGCTGTTGTATGCGGTACAGTTTCCGAAATCACACCTGATGAACTGATTTTGGCATTGCCAGGTGATGCACGTGGTGTAATCCGTCGTACAGACCTGTCACGTGAAAAATCAGAACAGGATACCGGCAAATTTAACATCGGCGATTCAGTCGAAGCATCTGTTGTATCTGTTGAAGATAACACAGTTAAATTGTCTATCCGTGCATTGCAGGTGACATTGGAAAAGCAAGCAGTCAAAGAATTCTCGAACGAAGCAGACAGTGGTTCTGTTTTGGGTGACATCTTGGGTGCTGCAATCGAAAACAGCAAGAAATAATTTGTATGTTTTTGAATAAAATCAACTGGGCAAAATTTGCCCAGTTTTATTTTTTATGGTAGAATGTGCGTATGACTACAAAAAAACAAATGATTTTAATGATGGGGGGCCAAGGTGTGGGCAAGGGTGCTTGTTCACGTGCCTTGATGAAAGTGTATAATTATAAATATATTGAAACAGGTGCGATTTTGCGTTCTATGCCGCCTGAATCAGATGTTGCAAAAACGATTTCTGTGGGTAACTTGGTAACAGATGATATGCTGTTTGATATAATGAAATCTGAAATTGACACAGATTCAGATATTATATTGGACGGGTTTCCACGTAAAATATCCCAGGCTAAATGGTTGGTTGATAATTATGCAGATAAATTTGATATATATGCATTGTATTTATCAGTCCCGACCGAAGTCTTGATTCAGCGTATAAACAAACGTAATCGAGAGGGCGGCAAACGCATCGATGATTCATCGCCAGAAATAATTCAAAGACGTATTGATAATTACTTTAAAATGACAATACCTGCGATTGAATGGTTGCGTGACTGTTCTTGTGTTCATTTTTCAGAAATAGATGCCAGTGGCGATATAAACGATAATATAGACAGAATTATTTCTGCATTACAGAAATAGCGAACAATTTTTGTTTATTGGTATACCATCATCTTATTTGGATATATTTTCTTTTTGAAATCTCCGCAGTTTACACTTTGTATTGCGCCGTTTCTAATTATTTTACTGTGCAGAATATCGACGTTTGAACCGTTTGGTGCAGTAACGACAGTTGCATTGCCATAATATACAATTTCGTAATGTAAATGAGTCAAGGTTTTGTCCATTGTTGGGTTTTGTTGATCGCTGTTGCCCCCAGTATGCCCCATCAGGCCAATCATACATCCTGCAGATACATTTTGATCCTTTGTTACAAA
>JAFOXU010000028.1 GCA_017425725.1 Alphaproteobacteria bacterium
ATACAAGATAATACAAATAAAAATTTTTTCATGATACACCCAGATTTTCTGTTGCAATTTATTTGTATATTACCTAGACTTTTTATAAATCGCAAGAGGGAATGATGAATATTTTTATCATGTTTTTGGTTGCACTGTTTATGGCGGGGTATTATTTGCTGGATAGTCCTGCACAGAAAGTGATGTCGCATGATACGGAATACGCAATCAGTCAGTCTGATATGCGCACCATTGCCCAGTGTGCCACTGCGCTTCATAATGCGCAAATAAATGGCTTTGAATTCGAAGATGTTTGTATTCAGCAAAATGGAATAGTTAGCGAGTTTGTATGCATGAACAGTTCTATGAAGGTTGTATCATGTGATGCGGATAATGGACGCAAAAAGATAAATCATTATATTGTCACAGCGACTGCGCCAATTGATGGGTCGTATTATAATGATATGTTGGAAATTTTGGAACGGTATTTTTCAGAATCTGATACGTTTGGTCTGTTTCAAGAAAATTCAATTACGTCTGGTGGCACTGCGACCAAGCGTATTGTTCCAAACGAAATCATCAAACATATGAAGTTACAAGATGGACAATTGGTGTATATCACGCAATATGATGTTCCTGATGTTGGGGATGGCTATGCAATTTCAGAAACGACAGATGTGAATTGTCCTGTGGGAACGGTCAAAACATATCGTTTTGGTCGTTGGCAGTGTATTGGGGTTAATACCAAGACAGATTGTGGTGGGGATAAGATATGGGATTCGAATTTATCAGAATGTGTTGCAGATGAATCTCGACGTCCATTGTGTGCCAGTAATCAAAATGCAGTAATGGTGGATGATGTCTGGGAATGTATTAGTCCGTTTCCTGAACGTGCATGTCCAAATAATATGATTGCACGTTTAAATTATAACACACTGGAATGGGAATGTGTGGTTGAACCCGGATCTGCATCGGATTCCAAGAAGTGTGATAATGTTGTGTCCCAGGGTACATATGGTGCGTTTGGTACGACATTGCGCATACCGCAAACATCATGCACAGATTGTGAACGCATGATAACAGATTCTGAAACGTGTGTATCTTATTGTGTTCCAGACCCTGCCAAGGCAAATACACCTGGTTGTTATCCTGGGAATATTTCAGAATGTACCGGTTCGTCACGTGCGGTATATTTTGGTTTTCCTAATATGGCGTATGTGAATAATGTTCCTGAATTATCAGGCGTATCTGTTCCATTGGATAAAAAGCATTCACAAAACAGGAAATTTAACTGTCTTGATTGTGGTATGGGGCAGATTGATGCATCTAAATCACGCCCACCGTATGTTGCGGTCTGTAAATAAAAAAAGTCCCCAAATATGGGGCTTTTTTATAAATAATGCAGTTGTTGTTTTAAAATAGATTGATTGATAGTGTTGTATATTTCAACCCATTTTTCCATTGTGCGTATTGTGTGCCAGACATCCCAGCCGGACCAGACAATATATCGATTTGTTTTGATACGTTGTGTTTTTGCAACTGTAATTTTTTCATTTTATCTCGATATGTTTTCAGTTCGTTATATCTGATTGTTGCATCAAAAGTCTGTTTTAATTTGTTTATGTGGTCAGATTTGTTGCGTGATTCGAATATCATATTAAAAAACATGCACATTTCAGGTGATTGTGTGTTTGTCAGTATTGAATAATCCATAATATATCCCTATTTTTTATGTATTCTATCACAAAATCCCCCTAGTTTGGGGGATTTTTATTAACGAATCTGAACAGATTTATACAATGCAGACAACTTTTGTTTCATAGACGTCAGTTGCATTATAGTGTTTTCTAGGTTTATTTCGTATTCATATATCGCATCAGTTTTACCCACAGCATTAAAGCTTAAACCAACCCTGTGTTCCTGAATCTTTTTTTCTTGTTCTGCAACACGTTCAGTTGTGCGTTGGATTCTTTGTTCCAATTCTCTGATTTGTTGCATAATGCTTGTATCGTTCATAATAAATCCTTTTTTGTATTTTTTTCTAGGGCGTAATATAACACATAAAAACAATTTGTCAAGTGTTTTGTAATAGACAAATAAATCATGTTATGATACAATAATTGACGTTGACAGGTGTTCTGTCAATGGGCTTAAGAACCCGTGTAGGGCGTTCATACAGAACGATAAATCCAACCATAACAATGGTTGGGGTGTGTGGAGTATATTGAATAACACACGCAATTCTCTACATTGTTCTTAAACTCCAACCACTTGAAAGTTTTCGGTGGTTTTTTTATTTTTGGGGGGCAGGGTGAGATATTTTCTGTTGCTTTTTTTGCTGATTTTACCAATATCTGCGAATGCAGATTCGTTTGCAGAAGCAGATTATAATATTGTTAATGGTAAAGCTCAGGCCGATTATAACAACATTGTGTCAAAGGGTTCTATTCTTGGGAAAAATCAAGATAAAGCAGCTGTTTTGTTAGAAATGGAATCTGTATTAAAGGATAAGGCCCCTGATTTGGTATCACATATGTCGGGCAAATCGGATGATGAAAAATTTCAAAGGTATCGCAGCAAACTTGCAGAACTTGCATTTGATGAGTATGAGCAGGCTTTTATAGCGG
>JAFOXU010000195.1 GCA_017425725.1 Alphaproteobacteria bacterium
TGTTCACGAACCAAATCAACACCGTATACCATTTCTGTTACAGGATGTTCAACCTGTAATCTTGTGTTCATTTCCAAGAAATAGAATTTGCCATCTTCGAACATAAATTCAAAAGTACCGGCACTTGTATATCCCATTTTTTTGGCAGCGTTTTTGCAAATTTCAATCATATCATCACGTTGTTTTTGTGATAATGCGGCTGCTGGGCATTCTTCCATGACTTTCTGATTGCGTCTTTGTAAGGAACAGTCACGTTCACCAAATATAACAACGTTTCCATGCTTGTCGCCCAAAACCTGAAATTCGATATGACGTGGGTGCAACAATAATTTTTCCATATACAACGTATCGTCACCAAATGCAGATTGTGCCTCGTTCTTGGTTAATTGATACGCTTCGCCCATATCTTCTGCACGCATCACAGGGCGCATACCACGACCGCCACCACCCGCAGACGCCTTTAACATAACGGGGTATCCAATTTGTTCTGCAACATCCAGTGCGTGTTCCAATGATTTTAATTCGCCATCAGAACCAGGTACCACAGGCAAACCGCATTTAATAGCAGTCTTTTTTGCATTAACCTTGTCGCCCATTTGTGTAATCATTTCCGGTTCTGGGCCAATCCAAATCATACCGTGTTGTTCCACCTTGTGTGCAAAGTCTGCACGTTCAGATAAAAATCCATACCCAGGGTGAATTGCATCAGAATTTGTTAACAATGCAGCGGTTAAAATTGCAGACTCATTAAGATAAGAATCACGTGCAGGTGCTGGACCAATACATACAGATTCGTCCGCCAATTGTACATGCATTGCATCCTTGTCAGCAGTTGAATATACAGCAACAGTACGAATCCCCATATCACGGCACGCACGAATGATACGCAGTGCAATTTCACCACGATTTGCGATTAAAACTTTTTTTATTTGTGACATGATTTTTATTCAATAACAATTAAAGGTTGATCAAACTCAACAGCTGCCCCATCTGTTACC
Source organism: Alphaproteobacteria bacterium (assembly GCA_017425725.1). Lineage (GTDB taxonomy): Bacteria > Pseudomonadota > Alphaproteobacteria > Rs-D84 > Rs-D84 > Enterousia. Next base: position 999 of record JAFOXU010000195.1, read on the forward strand.
AAGATTTCTTTTACAACGCCATCTTTATCAGATTTGATTGGGTTAAAGGTTTTCATTGCTTCGACCAACGCAACTGTATCGCCTGCCTTAACAGCACTGCCCACAGAAACAAATGTATCTGCACCTGGTTCTGGTGCCAAATAAACAACACCGACCATTGGTGATTTCAATGCATAGCCATTAATAACAGGTTTTGTCTGTTTGTTATTTTCTTGTTTTGCATCTGTTGCAGCAACAGCAACTGTTGTTGCCACCTGTTGTTTTGAAAGATGAATATGTTTGCGATATACACCAAATAAAAATTGGCGTTCCAAGTTCAGTTCTGTAATTCCCATATCATCCATGATTTTAGACATAGATTCAACGGTTGCACGAAATGACATTTTTATCCCTTTTTGTTCTAATTATCTATCTCGCATTTATTGAATTTTACCACAATCAGTAATATTGTCAAGGCACAGGGTCATAACCAAATCCACCACCTGGTCTGCAACGTGAAATTCTTTTAATCCCCAGGTATGTTCCACGCAGCGCACCATGTTTTTCAATGGCTTGTTTGGTGTATTCGCTGCATGTTGGTGTAAATCTGCATGCCTGCTTGCCACCAATAATTGGGGATATCATACATTGGTATACATGTACCATATATATTGCGATTTTTTTAAGCATTGATTTCTTGTTTTTTCAGATAGTGTAACGCCTTGCGCATGGCATCACGACCAGATTCACGATCTGCGTTTAATATGTCTCGTCTGATAACGAATATATAGTCCCAATCACTGCGCAACATTTTTTCATTATACGCAATCCAGTCACGTGTCAGTCGTTTGGCACGATTTCTGTCCACCGCGTGTTTAAAAGTCTTTTTAGTAACAATCAGTCCATATCTGGCATCATCAGGGTATTTTGCCGGCTTTGCACGTACTAAAAAATATGCACAACGTGCAATCGGGTCATTTTCGCCCGCCAGAAAGTCAGAATGATTTTTTATTGTATTTCGTTTCATATCAGGCCTTATATTATCACAATATATAATAAATCAAATAAATTTGTGTGCATGCCTTGATTTTTTGAATATCGTGATTTATAGTTCAAAAAAATCAAAATTTTATGTGGGGTTTAATATGTATAACTGGTTGATGAAGTTTTTTTCTGCGGACATGGCGATTGACTTGGGTACCGCAAACACATTGATTTATGTCAAGGGACGTGGAATTGTTTTGAATGAACCTTCTGTTGTTGCTGTGTCTGAAAACCGCTTGATTGGACGTAAAGAAATATTGGCAGTCGGAACAGAAGCGAAACAGATGTTTGGTCGTACACCTGGCACAATTTCTGCTGTCCGCCCATTACGTGATGGTGTTATTGCAGACTTTGAAGTTGCCGAAGAAATGATAAAATATTTTATTCGCAAGGTTCATCATCGCAGTCCGTTAGCTGCCCCATTAATTATTATTTGTGTACCATCATGTGCAACACAGGTGGAACGTCGTGCTATCCAAGAAGCGGCCGATGCCGCTGGCGCACGCAAGGTTTATATTGTCGAAGAATCAACGGCCGCTGCGATTGGCGCAGGATTGCCTGTTGAAAAACCTGTTGGTTCAATGGTCTTGGATATTGGCGGTGGTACAACAGAAGTTGCAGTTATGTCATTGGGTGGAATTGTTTATTCAAATGCTGTGCGTACTGCTGGTGATCAGATGGATGTTGATATTATTGATTATGTACGCAAATCTAAAAATCTGTTAATTGGTGAAAATACAGCCGAAGAAATTAAAAAGAGAATTGGTAACGCAATTCCACCAAAAGATAAAGAAAAAGAATTGACTATGAAGATAAAGGGTCGTGACTTGATGTCTGGCACCCCAAGAGAGGCCGTTGTTACAGAATCGCAAATTGCATCTGCGCTGGCACAAACAGTGTCCAAGATTGTAAATACTGTACGTCAGGCATTGGAATTAACACCGCCGGAATTGTCTGCGGATATTGCTGATTTTGGTATCGCAATGACAGGTGGTGGTTCGTTGTTACGTGGCTTAGATACTGCGATTCGTATGGCGACAGGCTTGCCCGTGTTCTTGGTTGATAATCCGTTGGCATGCGTTGCATGTGGCAGTGGAAAGATGTTATCAAATCTGGACAAGAACAAACACGTTCTGCAAACAATGTATTAAAAAAAAGCCGGTGTTTACCGGCTTTTTTTATGGCCTTGGACCACGCATAGGGTTGCCCATCTTTTGATTGTTTTTATTTGATGTCATTGAACCAACACGACCTGTTACAATTTTGTCACCAACCTGAATTTCATCAGATATAATTTCTGTTTCTGTGGCGGTGGACAAACCTTTTGTATATGGAATCATTGTCAATTCACCATTACGTAATATCGCCAAGTGTGTTTGTGGTGTTGCACCATTTGCATCCGTGGTTATATGGTTAAAATTACGTACCAAGAATGCGGAATTAGATGTTTTCCATACATTGTCACGTTCTGAAATAATAATTGTTACAAATGCTGTCATGCCCGGCATTAAACGTAAATCTGTATTATCAACATTGATAACAACAGTATAAACGACAACGTTTGATGTTGTGGTTGGTGACAGTCGAATCTGACGAACAACACCGTTAAAAGTTTCTGTTGGATATGCATCAACTGTAAATGTTACATTTTGACCTTCTTTGATAACACCGATGTCTGCTTCGGATACAGATGTTTCGATTTGCATTTTTGTTAAATCTTCGGCAATTTCGAACAAGTCGGGTGTTTGGAAAGACGCAGCAACGGTTTGTCCAACATCAACCTTGCGTGATATAACAGTGCCATCAACAGGTGATGCAATTGTTGCATAACCAAGATTTGTAACAGCACGTTCATATTGTGATTGCATACGATTTACAGATTGTTCTGATTGTTCATATGCGGTTAGCGATTGTTCCATTTCTGCACGTGAAATCATATCACCTTCGTACAGCATTTTATTACGTTCATATTCATTTTTTGCAAAGTTTCGTTGTGAAACAGCACTGTCTAATGATGCCTTGGCTTCGTCAACAGATGCCTGTAACACAGATGGTTCAATTGTTAACAGAATGTCGCCTTTTTTTACCTTGGTATTAAAGTCCACATACAAATTATCAATTGTTCCAGAAACTTGTGAACCAACGTTTACAGTGTTTACAGGTTGTATTTCACCTGTTGCACTGACGACATGACGTAAATCGCCACGTGTAATGTTTATAGTTGCATATTCTTGTTGGTCATCAGACTTTCCTGCAAAGAAATATATTCCGCCACCAATCAGTGCCGCCAACAGCAAAATCCACCATTTTTTACGCCATATAAATCGAAATATCCGACCAATTAATGATGGGCGTTTTTTTTGTGATACAACTTTTTCTTGTTTATTTTTCGCCATCTTCTCTCTCTCCTTCCAGTTCTGCCTTGATGTCACCAACAGCCAACGCAACAGCCGCACGTTTTGTGTATAAATCATATTTAGCAGCGTTGTTTTGTTTTTCTGCACTAACCAGTTCAGATTGTGCTGTTTGCCAGTCCAACATTGTTGCACGTCCGACCTTGTACATGCCAGCTGTGACACGTTCGCTTTCTGTTGCAGACTTTAACAATGTTTCTGTTTGTTTTAAAACTGTTTGTGCAGTTTTATAATTTTGATACGCAGTAAATATATCAAGTGTTGCGTTATCTTGTGTACTGCGTTCTTGTTCCACTGCCCTGTCATAGTTAACAGATGCCGCACGTGCATTATATAAATTTGCAAATCCTGCAAACAGTGGCATAGATGCCCTGATACCAATGCTGCCACTGATGTTATCTGTGCCGGCGCCATATGTTTCAGATGGTGTATCATTCCAAGATACAGAACCAGATGCAGATATTGATGGCAGATTACTTAAAAACACGCTGTTTCGTCTGTGCCATGCGGCATCTTTGTTCGCAGTTGCACGTAATAAATCAGGTCTTGTTTTTTGCGCTTGTTCAAACAATTCATCCAACGATTTTGTGTCGGCCAAACTGCCAATATCTGATGACATATCGGCAATTTCAATATCTTGGTTTGCAGCAAAAGATAATTTTGCCAGCAGTGCGCCTTTGGCGATTTCACGATTGTTTTTTGCACGTTCTAAATCAAGATCACGACTGGCCAATGTTGTGTCTGCCTTTAATACATCGGCACGTGCAACAGAACCTGCCTTGAATTTTTTTTGTGCAGTATCACGTGCAGTTTGCGCAACATCACGCAACATCTGTGCAGATTTAACGTCTGCGTTAGCATTCAGTAATGAATAATAAGAACCAATTAATCCATAAATATAATTTTGAACTGTTTCATCATATTCAAATCCAGTTGCACGCCACGATGCAGATGCCTGATTTAAATCTGATAACCTTTTTCCAAAATCAAAAATTAAATAAGACGCAGACAACGATGCGCCATATGACCAATCGCCCCACTGTTCATTACGGTATGGCAATGATGCGTTTGCGCCAATATTCACACTGGGCAAATAAGATGCGTAATTTGCGTTTTTAGACAATCTTGCAGACTCATAAGATAAATAAGATGCTGTTGTCTGTGGGTTTCGACACAAACCCAACTCGATTATTTCGGGTAATGTCAATTTTCCTTCTGGCACAGTTGTTCGTGTCATACAATCATTTTCCTGTGCAAAAACAGAAAAAGGCATCAAAAAAACCGATAAAAGTGCAAGTTTTCTCATAAATTCTCTCTCTCATAAAAATTTCTTTATAATTATACAATTTTTCTATTGAATTACAATTTTTTTTTGCGTAATATGGCATCACTGGTTCAGGCCTGGTGGCAGAGTGGTTATGCAGAGGACTGCAAATCCTTCTATGCCGGTTCGATTCCGACCCAGGCCTCCAAAATAAAAACGCCCCATCGTGGGCGTTTTTTGTTTTGAAATAAATGCACATATGTGTATGATTACAATCATGATTACAAGTATAAGTTTAACAGATTTTAGAAATCATTGTATTGTCGAATAAA
>JAFOXU010000117.1 GCA_017425725.1 Alphaproteobacteria bacterium
CAAACACGTGGCATAGCCGAGGCGATTGCATCTGCGTTTTATGAAACAAAACGTGGCGTGTTGGTGGGTACCCCAACAGCAGGCAATGCCAGAATTGCAACAGTTATTGATTTAAATAATGGTGGCGCATTGGAATTGTTAAATAAATCTGTTAAGTCGGGGCAGGGGAATGTTATTGATGGGCGTGGTGTATTCCCAATTGTATGTTTATCTAATATTCGTTCCAGTCAGCAACAGAATGCGTTCTTTTTAAATGTTATTAACGGCGATTTCAATGCACGTGATTTTAATAAAGAGAAAGATATAAATGTACAGGATGTACGTCGTGGCTGTCCAATAATTGCCAGTGGTACAGACGAAGATGCGTTGTCAATGGCTGTGTCTGTGAAAATTTTGACAGATATGAAAATATATAACGGATTGATAGATTTATAATTTTTTATTAAGGGGGTACACGTGTTTTTAACAAATTGCAATCAAATGAAATGGAAGAAAATGGGTGTGGCCACATTGGTTACATTTGTGTTGGTTGTACTGGGGATATTGTGGTTTGACGAACCTTTATTTGTTTTTCTGCGTCAGTTTAATTGTAAATTATGGAATGTTTTTGATGTTGTTTTTGCTGGCAAGGTTTGGTTGTTGGTATCTCTTGTGGCTGCCATCGTATTATGTGTAAAAAAGGTTATAAAATCAGAAATTTCTGTCAAATTAAGTAATATTGGTGGCAGTATTCGTGATTGTTTTGAAAAAACAAAGTCCAGTCATGCGTTTTTAATTTTTTATAGTGTTTTATCCGCAGGCATAATTGTAAAAATTTTGAAAACGTTTATTGGGCGTGCCAGACCTATATTTTTTGAGGCTTTGGATATGACAGGATTTTTTCCACCGTCACTGGATTGGGCGTTTAATTCGATGCCATCTGGTCATACTGCAATCAGTTTTGCAGGTTTGGTCATGATTGGGATGTTGGCACCACGGTACAAGCCTGTTACATGGACGTTGGCGATATTGATTGGCGTGTCACGTATTGCGTTTGGGGCGCATTGGCCATCCGATGTAATCTTTGGCGCATTTATTGGCATGGTTGTTGCAGATGTTGTAAAATGGTATATGTTAAAGAAATCAAAATAATAAAATACAGGCGATGTAAAAATCGTCTGTTTTTTTAATGTTTTTTATGATAAAATACGTACGTTATGACAGGGAAAAGAAAGTCTAATTTTTTACCAGAACGGGTATCTGGGGCATTAAAGAGTTTAACGCAGCGCATAATTGGTGCATGTGTATGTGTTGTTGCGTTGTGGGCTGTGTTTGCAATGCTGTTTTATAATCCATATTTGGATGGTTTTGGTGTGTCCAGCACATTTGGTAATCAGTCGATAATGGGATATCTGGTTGGTATGGTGCGTTATGCGGTTGGTGTTATTCCAGGGCTGTTTTTATTTTTATGTTTTGCACGTTGGGGTATTATGCAGATGTTAAGTGCAGAAGACGATGTTCCCCCAGAATATAATTTATTGCGTGGATTTATTGCGTTGTGTATGGGGGCGATTGGATTTGGGATGATTGCGCCACGTTCAACATATGGTGGTATGTTTGGGGCCTTGGCGGCTGTGGATGTTGTGCATTTAATTGGTGGTATTGGTGCGGCCTTGGTTGGTATTTTGTGCATTATTGTGTTCTGTATTATTGGTGGCAAATTATTGCATGTTCAGTGGGCGCATATACGTTGGGGATTAAAGGTGTTAAAACGTTGGTTGTTGTGGTTGGCATCTGCGTTCCACCTGACAAAATATGTACCACAAGAAGATGATGCAGAATCAGAAGAAGAGGAAGAAGAACCAG
>JAFOXU010000081.1 GCA_017425725.1 Alphaproteobacteria bacterium
ATGCAAATGGAACAGTCTGCGCAATTTGATGTCCAGCCTGTCAATTTGTATCCATTTGTGGTCAATGCCTTGGCTGTATCGTATGTGTGCGTACTGCTTGCAGTTGTGCCACTGATTGTGCCACTGGCGTTTGATGGTTTATTACTGTTATATGTCACTGTATATGGACACGCTGTACAACTTGGGTTGGCTGTACCACTGCCACTGGCAGAATAACCTTTATTACATGTCACATTATACGTACATGTTGGATACGCAGAACCTGTATAGTAAACCTTGGAACTTACAACCGTTGCTGTACCGTTTGATACAGTCTTGCTTGGGCATGTATAGTAACATGTTTTATTGGTTGCACGACCGCTGTCACTGCCACTGTTGGTTGCAGGACAAGAAGATACAGAATTTGTAGAACCATATGCAACTGTCTTTGCAGCAACATATTTTCCACTTGCCACAGGCACACATACGCCACCAGCAACAGCAACATATGAACCAGACGGACAAGATATCTTACAATCATTAACATTATCATGGTTTGTTGTTGCTGTACCAGAAATTACATACGCATTTGTCTTATTCAATGTGGCACCTGCAGATACAACTTCGGCCGGTGTAATTGCAGTTGATGTATTAGATTTTTGGAATACTAAACGAACATACACATCTGAAGATACTGTCAACGAAGCACCCGACTTCATTGCTGTAAAAGTACCTGTATCATCTGGGCTGGAATATTGATAGAAACCACGAACTGTAACGCCTGCAGAAGTATTCTTAAACGAAACATTATATGTACCGGCGTTCAAATGTATCATTTCTGTTGACTTTACACGTACACGATTTGCCATATTATCAGAATTCACACCACCAGCATCTGTAACACCACCCTGTTCCAAGAATGCAGATGTTATTTCCCATCCTGTTGCCGCTGGGCATGATGTACAGCTGGATGCACCGGCGCCAGCATACGTATTCCCTGTACATTGGGTTACAGATGAACCGTTACATGCATAACCCGATGGGCAAGGTTCCCATTCTGCATAGAACGTCTTGTTACCAGTACTGCCTTTTGGAATCGTGTTAACGACGGTACTTTCTGATAATGCACTATCTGTGTGCCAGCTGACAAACTTCTTGCCTGATTTAAATGGTGTTGGCAATGTAATATCACTGGATGTCACCTTATAACTGCTTGGACTCAGGCTTAATGTCTTGTTATCATCATAGTCATAGTATGTAATTGTATATGTATCTATACCACACGCATTAGACGACAATGTATAACCGGCACTACATGTATCAATCGTACACAGATTTTTGACGCTGTTGCTGCTGACACCGCTGTATGTCCAAGATACTGTTTCCCATGCGGATACACCGGTATTATTTGAACATGCGATACATGCACTGGCGCTGCTGCTGCCTGCACTGGTGGTTGTTTTGCCCTTGCCACATACTGTACACGCGCTGTTACCTGTACCAGATGCATATGAACCAACTGCGCACTTTGCACTGCCACCCAAATGATC
>JAFOXU010000111.1 GCA_017425725.1 Alphaproteobacteria bacterium
ATATTTATAACTGCTATGAAAAATTATATATTACCCTTTCGTGATTTGGTCGTATCGCCTGGTTTGGCGGTGCCAATATTAATAGATAACCCAACATCTGTCAGTTGTGTAAAATCAGCGGCAGAAAACGGTTCCCAACAATTAATTTTAGTTCCACAACATTCATGGAACTATCCGACATCTGTCGAAGATATTTATTCTGTTGGTACCATTGGCGACATTGTACATATTTTAACAATGCCAGACGGTTCAATTCACGCACTGATTAAAACCCATGCTGTGGTTAATTTAAAAGACATCGAAATAAATGATGGTATTTTTTCTGCCACACCAGATTTTATCAACATCGAAAATGATATCAGCAACGAACAAACAATCGTTCTGCGTGACATACTGGCAGATTGTATCCAAGAACTGGCAAACACAACACGCAGATTCAAAATGGATAAACTGCGTAACGTCATGAACAACTATCCATTACCTGCATTTATTGATTCTGTGATACAAACACTGGGCATTGAAACAGACACTGCGGTCAAGGTTTTGTGTGCAACCAATTGGGCAGAAAAATTGACCATATTAATTGAAAACGTCAAGTTAATGTCAGAATCTGCCAAAATCGAAGAATCTATTAACAAACGCATACATCAACAAATGGAAAACGGCCGGCGTGAGGCTATATTACAAGAAAAAATGCGTGCCATCCAACAAGAAATGGGCGATGACGATGTTATGGCAGAAAGCATGAACATGCGCAAAAAGATTCAAAAATCATCAATGCCAAACGACGCCAAAGAAAAAGCAATGGGCGAATGGAAACGTATGCGTTCTATGTCACCAATGTCTAATGAAGGCGGTTTATTAAAAACCTATCTGGATGAATTATTGGCAATGCCATGGGGGCAATCTGATAAAACCAACATTGATTTGAATCTTGCACGCACCGTACTGGATTCTGAACATTCTGGGATGCATGGTGTCAAGGAACGTATTCTGGAACATATTGCCGTCATGAAAAAAACAAATTCTAACCAAGGCAGCATATTATGTTTCGTTGGTGCACCTGGGGTTGGCAAAACATCGTTGGGAAAATCAATTGCAAATGCGCTGGGGCGAAAATATCAACGCATATCACTGGGTGGCATCTCTGACGAGGCACACTTTCGTGGCCACAGAAAAACATATATTGGTGCACAAACAGGTCGCATTATGGATGCACTAAAACGCTGTAAAACAAACAACCCTGTTATTGTTTTGGACGAAATCGATAAAATGGGACGGGACTGGCGTGGCGACCCAGAATCTGCCCTGCTGGAAATATTAGATCCAGAACAAAACAAAACATTTCGTGACCATTATCTGGAAGTTGATTTTGATTTATCAAACGTTCTGTTTATCGCAACTGCGAACAGTTTAAATCTGTCCAACGCATTAAAAGACCGTATGGAAATCATCGAAATTCCAGGTTATTCAACAGATGAAAAAATCAAAATCGCACGTGAACACTTAATTGCACGTGCGGCACACGATACAGGATGGGATGAAAAAAACATCATAATTTCAGACGATGCAATACGACACATTATTCAGAAATACACATCTGAACAAGGTGTACGTGAATTACAGCGTGAAATAACAGCTGTTCTGCGTCGTGAATTATTGGAAAACAACTGTACAGACATCGAAACAGAATTTACAATTGAAAAGATTGACAAACTGTTATCACTGCGCAAATCAGCAGGTTTTGCCAAAAAAATTGGATTTGGGGTACACGCATGATATTAATTATAAACACATCTGGTGCAAATCTAGAATTTGTACTCGACACACAATACAAATCTGTTCAGGTTGAAAAACAATCTGTTGCACTGCCAACAGAATGTGAAAAATTCATCACAGAATGTGGCGCCAAATGGTCTAATATAACCGCCATCGGTGTTGTGACAGGCCCCGGCAGTTTTACAGGCATTCGTCTGGGTATCGCCTATGCCAAGGGTATTGCAATGGGATTAAACATACCTGTCGTTGGCATTAACGCATTTGAACTGTATTTGGCCGCAACCCCAGATGCATTTGTTGCGATTGATTCTGGGCGTGGCGACTTTTTTGTTGCAGCCAATGGTTTGGAACCGCAAACAATGGAAATTGAAGAACTGGAAACCAAGCAAATGGAATGGGCACGCACTGTTGGGCACAAACCATTTGATTTAAGAAATGGCATAAAAATAGTTGCAGAAAAAATAAAAGCTGGTACTATCGGTCCCACTGTCCCCACATATCTGCGCCCCAGTTATGCGGAACAGAATAAAAAAGGGAATTAAAGATGAGCAATACAAACAATACCGTACCAACATTTATTGAACAGCACAGCAAAGCTATTTTTGATACAATCAGAAAACATACAATCGGATATTCTAACGAAAAAATTTCTGGCAATACAGGTCATCGCTACTACGTAGACGGCGACATTGTGCATATTTCTACAATCAAAGTTGTTGATCCTGCACACAAAACCCCTACAAAATACTTAATGAATATCGAAATTAAACAAGAAGGCCAAAAACCATTGATTCACAAATGCAGTGGCGACAATGCAAAAC
>JAFOXU010000002.1 GCA_017425725.1 Alphaproteobacteria bacterium
AACTAACGGTGCTTTAAAAGCACAAGGTGATGTTGTTGCTACAGGTGGAATAAGCGCTAAGTCAGTGGCTGTTAAGGGAAATTTAATAGCAAATTCTCCAGCGAGTGCAGCACTTTATGCTATGGCAAGAGCAGCAGGAGGAGATTTTACAGCTACAGGCAATGTTAATGTAGGTGGAGTGCTAAAGGCAAATAAAATAACGGTTACTGGTGGCGATCTCACAGCTGGTAGCGTAAGTGCAACAAATGATGTTACTTTAGATAATGACAAAAAATTAACTTTGACATCTGGCAGCTCTAATGTTAGTGGTACATTAACAGCGGGCAAGGTTGCGTTGACAGGTACTAGCAATTTGACTGTAAATAATCTTAAAACTAATGATATTACAGTTGCTGGTGCAAATAATATCAGCATAACCAACCTCACTGATGCTAGCGGTGCTGTTTGGGATGCTGCTAAGCAGGCGACATTTAATAGTAGCCTGGCTAGTCAGAAAAATTATGTTGATGGTGCTATATTCAAAAACGAATATAAAGCGACAGCTGTTTTTTCAGGTACAGGTGTAAGTATTACTAGTATCAAAAGTGGTTCGGAAGTACGTGAACAGTCCAAGTCCTTGGTGGAAACTCAGATGGCGTCTATGGCGCTGACCAATGGTTCTGCTGATTTGGTGGCAGGTGCTGGTTATACTAATGCGGCACAGGCTGTTAAGGAAGCAAAGGAGTCCGGAAGTGCGGCTAGTGCCATGGTTCCGTATGCAGCAGCCAATTATGGCAGCTTGCGCCAGGAGTCCGGCTCTTATGTAGATCGGACTCGAACCGGCGACATTTGGTACCACAAACCAACGCTCTAACCAACTGAGCTATATCCGCCATACTGAATTACGTGGTGGAGCTGATCGGACTCGAACCGACGACCCCTTGCATGCCATGCAAGTGCTCTACCAACTGAGCTACAACCCCGGTGTGCTGACATATTTTATATTTCTTCTTGCCAAATGTCAAATATATTTGCTAATCTTTTTACATACCTTAAGGAGATATATATGGATTATCAATTATTAAAATCAGAAGTTGAACAAAAAACAGCACAAACATTGGAGGTTTTAAAGGGCGAATACGCAGGTTTGCGCACGGGTCGTGCGTCTGTACATTTGTTGGATGCAATACGTGTGCCTGTTTATGGTTCTGAAATGCCAATTAATCAGGTTGCAACGGTATCAACACCTGATAATCAGACATTATCTGTAACTGTTTGGGATATTACAAATGCGCCTGCTGTTGAAAAGGCGATTCGTGATTCTGGATTGGGATTAAACCCAATGACCGCTGGCGGCGTTATTCGCCTGAATATGCCACCATTGACCGAAGAAAGACGTCGTGAATTGACCAAAGTTGCAGGCAAATATGCTGAAGAAGCCAAAATTTCAATGCGTAACATTCGTCAGGATGCAATGGGTAAGATTAAACGTGCGGTTACAGACAAAGAAATTTCCGAAGACGATCAACGTAAATACGAGGATGACCTGCAAAAAGTTTTTGATAAACGTGGCACCGAAGTTGATGCAATGGCACGTGAAAAAGAAGCAGATATTATGGCCGTCTAATCAGAAATTCGGGGAATACATATGTTTAAATTGTTCAAAAAGAAACAAGTTGTTGAAAATACAGGCAAAGTACCACAGCATATTGCTTTCATTTGTGATGGTAATCGCAGATGGGCGGAACAGCGTGGTCTGCCACCGTTGATGGGACATCAGGCTGGTATTACAAACTTTGAAAATTTGGTTGATTGGTACATAAAACGTGGTGTTACAACGATAACTTTTTATGTGTTTTCAACAGAAAACTGGACACGTTCAACAGATGAAGTAAATTTCTTGATGGATTTGTTCTATACAGAAATGAAAAAGAACCTGAAAAATGCGCTGGAAAAAAATCTGCGTTATCGTGTTATCGGTTCTCGTGACAGGTTGCCAAAAAAATTGGCAAACATGTGTGATAAACTAGAAGAACAATCTGCAGAAAACACTGCCGGAACGGTTGTGTTTGCATTGAATTATGGCGGACAGCAAGAAATTGTTGATGCGGTTAATGCAGCAATTGAAAATGGTGAACCTGTTACACGTGAATCTTTTGAAACATACCTGAATACAGGTGATTTGTTGCCGATTGATTTGATGGTACGTACCAGTAATGAAAGTCGTATATCAAACTTTTTGCTGTGGAAACTGGCATATGCAGAGTTATTGTTTATCCCAGAACATTGGCCAGAATTGGTAAAAAGCGAAAAGTTGTGGCAATTTACACTGGATGAATTTGCAAAACGTAATCGCAGATTTGGCGGTGGAAAAAAAGCAAACTATACAGGTAAAAAGAAATAATAAATATAAGCAAAGGAAGGAAGCATTATGTCAAACACAAAACAACGTATTATTGCATCTGCGGTGATGGCATTGATTGCTGCGGGGGTTGTCGCATTACAATACTTTGGTATTCCTGCGGTAAAATATTTAGGAATTGTTATCGTATTGGCAATGATTATCGAATATATAAGATGTATTCGAAAAACAGATACTAAAATTTTGCGTCAAGGTTGGATTACGTTTTTTGCATTTTTGGTATTGCTGTGTGCAATGCTGCCTGCAATTAATGCTGTTGGCGGCCGCCCATGGATTATATTGTTGCTGTTAATGATTATTTGCAGTGCAGATATTGGCGCATGGTTCTTTGGTCGTTTAATTGGCGGTGATAAAATGTGGGAAAGATTATCCGCTGGTAAAACATGGGCTGGTCAAATTGCTGGTATTTTGTGCGGTACATTTGCAGGCGTTTTGTACGGCTTGTTGGGCGCAGATACATTTATGCCACAGTTAATGTGGATTGGTATCAGTGTTTCATTATTGTCGCAATATGGCGATTTAACTGCCAGTTATATTAAACGCAAAATGGGTATCAAAGACTTTGGTACTATTTTGCCTGGTCATGGTGGTATCTTGGACAGATTTGATGGTTGGATTTACGCATTACCAATTGTATGGTTGGTTATGTTGTAATTCGGTTTCATAAGGTAAAGGAAAAGTTCACATGAATATTTTGTTGGCTGTTATTGCATTGTTGATTGTTCTGGGAATTGTTGTTTTTGTTCATGAACTGGGGCATTTTTTGGCTGCACGTTGGGCAGGTGTTCGTGTTGATACTTTTTCAATTGGTTTTGGTCCTGCGATTGTAAAGTGGCATGATAAACGTGGCACACTGTGGAAGATTGCATGTCTGCCATTAGGTGGATATGTATCTATCTATGGCCAAGAAGATATGTTCAATCGTAAAAAATTCGCAGATTTGCCAGACGAAAAAAAGCGTGGACATTATTTGTCTGCACCTGCATGGAAGCAATTTATAATTATCGGTGCTGGGGTATTTATGAACTTTATTCTGGCATGGGTAATATATACATCGCTGTTTATGTTCCAACCACGTTTGGTTGGAAATTCACAATTGCCCGTTGTTGGTCAGGTTATTCAGGAATCTGTCGCATTTAATGCAGGCGTTCGTGCAGGGGATACAATCGTCAGAATTGATGACGAAAAGATATCAAATTGGGGGGATTTGATTTTGGCCAAAGAATTGGCCGCAAATCGTGATGCAAATGTTGTCATTGTTCGTGGTGAAAAGTTGGTGAATGTTAAACTGGCACCATCTGAAACATGGGGCATGATTGCAGACGGCAGCAGACGTGCCGATCCACAACGTCAGGGTTTGTTTCGTGCGCTGTACAGTGGTGCACGTAAAACATACTATGAATCCAAGACTTTGGTTGTTGTATTAAAGCAAATTATCACAGGTGAACGTTCATCTAAACAGTTGGGGTCTTTTATCACAATTGCCCAGTATTCAGGTGCAGCAATGGCCGCAGGTTTCTTTACACTGCTTAGTTTGATTGCATTGTTATCTGTAAACCTGGGTGTGTTGAATTTATTGCCACTGCCTGTTTTAGATGGTGGATATCTGTTGATATTGATTATCGAGGGTATCACACGTCGTAAATTACAGGGACGTGGCATGGAAATTGCAATAATGATTGGCTGGTTGTTTATATTGGGATTATTCGTGCTGACGATGTGGAATGATTTGGCACGTGTGTTCAGTTAAGAAAAAAGGGTATTGTTATGAAAATTATAAATGGTGTTCCAGGTGATTCTATTATGCATACCTTAACCAGGGCATGCGCCGTTTCTCGTATGGAATATAAACCTGTTTTATTGGAAATAAACGATGTAATGATATTGGTTGCTGAAAATGCAAATCGTGATCAGATATATCAGGAATATCAAGAAAAATTAAATTTTAAATTTGAAATTGAAAAATTAAAAAGACAAAGACAACAATGAAAAACGTTTCTATATTTGCGATTTTTTCAGTATTTGTAGCGTTGCCTGTTTTTGGTGCTACTGTTTCACGTATTGATGTTAACGGTAATCAGCGTATGGACGCAGAATCAATTCGTATTCTGGCAGATGTTAAAATTGGCGATAATGTTGGCGAATCTCGCAGTAATGAAATTGCAAAGAGACTGGAACAAAGTGGATATTTTTCACGTATCAGTGTGAATATGTCTGGGAATACGCTGAAAATTAATGTTACAGAATCGCCCACTATTAACATGGTTACAGTCGAAGGTAACAGTGAAATTTCCACAGATGATTTAAAGAAAGAAATCAAAACCAAAGAACGCACATCGTATGATGAAACTGTTATTGGTGCAGACGTTCAGCGTTTATTAACATTGTATCAACGCAAGGGCTTTTTCGGTACAAAAATTGAACCACAACGAATTGATTTAAAAGATAACCGTGTTAATGTTGTCTATGAAATTACCGAAGGGCATCCAACATGGATTTCCGATATTAAGTTTGAAGGTAATAAAAAATTTAGAGACAGCGAATTACGTGATGAAATTTTATCACGTGAACATGCCTGGTGGCGTTTCATGACCCAGTTTGATACGTTTGACGAAGATAGAATCCAATACGATGGTCAAATGTTGCGTCAGTTCTATTTGCGAAATGGTTATGTTAATTTTAACGTAAAAAACATCAATGGTAAATTCACACCAGACAGGGAATATTATTCGGTTGTATTTACTGTTGACGAGGGTGATAAATATGACTTTGGTAAATTATCGATTGATAATCCATTCGATGATGTTCCAACGGATGTTTTAACAGACGTTATCGCAATGAAAACTGGCGACACATATAACATTGATTTGGTTGATAAAACAATGTCACAATTACGCAGTGTGGTTGCAGAATATGGTTATGCGTTTATCAATGTTGAACCAGTACCAACAAAAAATGACACAGACAAGACAATTGATTTAAAATTTAAGATTCAAAAAACAAATCGTATCTATTTGAACACGATTAATATTTTGGGAAACGTTCGTACATTTGATTCAGTCATTGAACAGTTAATACCAATGCGCTCTGGCGATCCTTTTTCATTACAAACAATCGAAGAAGGTCGCCAAAAATTAATGCGCACCAGATACTTCAAAGATGTTCAAATGGTACCGACACGTGTTGCCGAATCAAACATGATGAATTTGGACATCAAGGTCGAAGAACAACCAACCGGTGAATTGTCTGGTGGTTTTGGTTGGTCGAACATTAACGGCTTTATGGTTGATGCTGGCATCACAGAAAACAACTTTATGGGTCGTGGTCAGGTTGTTCAAATTCGTGGTTCCATCGCAGAATATCAAAAGCAGGCATTATTCAGTTTTACAGAACCATATTTGTTTGGTCGTCCATTATCTGGTGGTTTTGACGTATCATATACAATGTATGATTATTCGTCATTGGGCAGCTTTGGATATGATCGTGATTCATTAACTGTGGCAGGGCGCATGGGTTGGCGACTGACTGATCATTGGACACAAAATATCAGACTGTCT
>JAFOXU010000205.1 GCA_017425725.1 Alphaproteobacteria bacterium
CCGCAGATGATTTGAAAGACTTGGTTGAAAAGTTCAAAGAAATCGGTCATAAAATCGGTAAAGTGTTCCCACAAGATCCATGGAAACAATTAGAAATGGGTATTGGCGCAGTATTCGGTTCTTGGATGAGTAAAAAGGCAATCACATACCGTAAACTGAACAACATCCCAGCAGATTGGGGTACCGCTGTTAACGTTCAGGCAATGGTATTGGGTAATTCTGGTGACGATTCTGCAACAGGCGTATGCTTCAGTCGTGATCCAGCAACAGGCGAAAACAAATACTATGGCGAATATCTGATTAACGCACAAGGCGAAGACGTTGTAGCAGGTATCCGTACACCACAGCCAATGAGCAAAGATGATTCTGGCCGCTTGTCTCTGGAAGAAGTAATGCCAGCAGTATATGCAGAACTGTGTGATGTTCGTGAAAAATTGGAAAAACATTACAAAGACATGCAAGACATGGAATTCACAATTGAACATGGTAAATTGTGGATGTTGCAATGCCGTAACGGTAAACGTACAGCAGCCGCTGCAGTACGCATGGCCGTTGAAATGGTTGAAGAAGGATTGCTGACAAAAGAAGAAGCAATTCTGCGTGTTGGTGCAGAACAGTTAGATCACTTGTTGCACCCAATGTTGGATCCAAAGGCAGAAAAGAAAATTATCGCAACAGGTCTGCCTGCATCCCCAGGTGCCGCTGTTGGTCAGGCTGTATTTAATGCAGAAGATGCAGAAAAATGGGCTGCAGAAGGCAAAAAAGTTATGTTAATCCGTATCGAAACATCACCAGAAGATATTGCTGGTATGAACGCAGCCCAAGGTGTTATCACTGCACGTGGTGGTATGACATCACACGCAGCCGTGGTTGCACGTGGTATGGGAACACCATGCGTATCTGGTTCACCAGACATTAAAATCGATTACGAAACAAAAACACTGAAAACAACAGATGGTACAGTTATCCACGAAGGTGACTGGGTTTCTATCGATGGCGCAAAAGGTCAAATCATCGCTGGTCAAATTCCAACTGTATCTGTTGAATTGACTGGTAACTTTGGCACACTGATGAAATGGGTTGATGAAATCAAAACATTAACAGTCAAGGCAAATGCAGAAACACCAAAAGATGCAAAGCAAGCACGTGACTTTGGTGCCGAAGGTATTGGTTTGGCACGTACAGAACACATGTTCTTTGACCCAAGCCGTATCCAAGATATGCGTGAAATGATTTTGGCCGAAGACGAGACCGGCAGACGTGCCGCATTGGCAAAATTGTTGCCATATCAAAAGGCTGACTTTGTTGAATTGTTCAAAATCATGGATGGTCTGCCAGTCACAATTCGTTTGATTGACCCACCATTACATGAATTCTTGCCACATACAGATGCTGAAATCGAAGAATTGGCAAAACATATTGGCAAGTCCGTAGAATTTATCAAACAACGTGCAGAACAATTGCATGAACAAAACCCAATGTTGGGCCATCGTGGATGCCGCTTGGCAATCACATACCCAGAAATTTGTGAAATGCAAACACGTGCTATCTTGTCTGCTGCATTGGAATGCAAAGCCAACGGAATCAAAGTATTCCCAGAAATCGAAGTTCCATTGGTCGGTTCCAAGAAAGAAGTTGACATTGTAAAGGCTGTAATTGATGCAACTGCAAATTCACTGTTCGCAGAAAAAGGTCAAACTGTTGAATACACTGTTGGTTCAATGATTGAATTACCACGTGCAGCAGTTCTGGCAAA
>JAFOXU010000011.1 GCA_017425725.1 Alphaproteobacteria bacterium
GCATTTTCAATTTCCGTCTGACGTGTTTTAAACAGTTCACGTAATGTCTGGTTTTCCAGATTTAATGCCGCACGTGCATCATTATCAAGATTTTTCATCTCTTTTAATTTTGCCGTCATTGTACCGTTTTTACCAAATGTTTCTGTGTACAAGACCTGCAATTCTTCCAGTGTGTTTATATTTTTTATTTTATTTTGCATAACTTCTTACCCTAAACGTATAAATTAAAACAAAAGCCGTCATCTGACGGCTTTTATTATTACAAAAGATATACCTGCCGACAAGGTATTATTTACTTTCGGCAGAAATAAATCGTTTTGCTGTTTCAACCAATGCGGCAAAGTTTGCATCGCCTGCATATGCCATTTCGGCCAAAACCTTGCGGTCCAGTGCAACGCCTGCTTTCTTTAAACCATTCATGAATTGGCTGTAAGTCATACCATTTGCACGTACAGCTGCATTGATACGAACAATCCACAAACCACGGAATTCACGTTTTTTGACGCGACGATCACGGTATGCATACTGTCCTGCTTTTTCTGTTTTTTCACGTGCTGCACGATATGTCGAATGATGACGACCCAAATAACCTTTGGCACGTGCCAAAATCTTGTTATGTTTTTGTTTTACGGTTGTTCCGCGTTTTACTCTTGCCATGACTTGTTACCCCCTTATTATTTCAAACCATATGGGGCCAGGATTTTTGCCTGTCCAACCATGTTATCGTTCAAATACTGTGGTTTTGCACCTGCTTTGTTTGCACGAGCAGATTTCTTACGCAACAGTTTCTTATGAGAGTTACGTGCAACACGGATTTTACCAGTTGCAGTCATAGACGCACGCTTTTTCAAGTATGACTTTGTCTTTAATTTTGGCATTTTATATCCTCTTTTTTAGATGTTTTCACGTGTCTGATGGCAATGCCTTGCCATTTCGACCGACACTATTCTGGCATATTTTATGGAAAAATCAAGTTTTTATTGAATATCTGTTTTTTTAAGATTAAAGTTAGGAAACAAATGAGCCAGACAAAAATATCTTCCAAAATATATCCTTTGATAAAGGCGGCTGTTTCTGCCGCTGTTTTGCCTGTATTATTTATATATGTAATGATTGCAAAACCAGATTATAAATTAATGAACGCTATGTCGCATGTGGTTATTCCTGTGGCGCAATGGGTTGGGGATGTTATTACATGGCCAATCAGACTTGTTGGTGGTGCGTTCGATAATATTGTTGAAATTTCAAGTCTGCGTTCTGAAAATGAAGAATTGCGTGCACGTTTAGATGATGCGTTGGCAAAAAAAACAATGTGCGATGTTGCAATTGCTGAAAACAACAAATTACGCCGTGAATTAAGTATCGTATCATCACAGCCACGTGATTCTGTTATCGCAGACGTTATACATGATAATAATGTTCTGGGACATAATACATTTATTATAAATCGTGGCGCATCTGATAATATAGAGATTGGCATGGTTGTAACAACCATGGACTTACATATGGCTGGTATAGTTATCGATGTGGCTGCAAATTTTGCACGTGTTCGTGCATTGACAGATGCAGATACAAATATCGCTGTACGTGTTGTCGGATCAGAAGTATATGGTTTTATGACAGGAAATGGTTCAAAATATCCAACAATTGGATTTTTTAGTGACCCTGAATTTCAACCAGCAAATGGACTAAAATTAGTAACCAGTAATATTTCTGGTATAATGCCCCAAGGTATTTATGTTGGGGAATTAATTGATGAAACAGATGTTAAAATTACACCACCATCAAAACTGTCACGGGTTATGGTATTAAAATTTGATACACAGCAAAATGAATATAAATGAAATACAATATAATTAAATCTTTACGGATTTTATTCCCATTTTTATTAACTGTGGGGCTGTGGCGATTATCTGATAATTTTTGGAATCCTGCTGGGATATTGGCGATAATTCCTATATTTTTTTGTTCATTTGTAAAACATGTTGCATGGTTCCCTATATTTTCTGTTTTTATGTGTTTTGTTATTGATTATAAATTTGAAACAGTTTGTTTTTGGTTGGCAATGTATTGTTTGTTCTATGCGATAAACAGTTTTCAAAACTTTATCGATATCACACGAATGGAGGCAAATGGATTTTTTGCATTTACAGTATTTTTAGGCGTAACAACATTAATTCAAGTATTGTCTAATTTTACATTTATTACATTATTGGATGGGATTTGGATGTGGATATTAGTATCCGTGTTATATATACCAATAACCAATTTGATAAAAAGGGTGCAAAATGATAGATAATGAAGTTTCACGCACCTTTGACAGACGCAGTGCACTGTTTTTAACAGGTGGTGCAGTATTGACATCAATATTAGTGTTACGTATGCTGCAAATGCAATTGTTTAGTTATCAAGATTATAAAAAGAAAAGTGAAAGTAATTCTTTTCGTATTCAGGTAAATATCCCAGAACGTGGACAAATTTTATCAAAAAATAATACACCTATTTCACGTGATATACCGACATATCGTATTTATATAATTCCCGAAGAATCAGATAATATTGATCAGTTATTAAAAACTGTTGCGACTGATTTAAATCTAAAACAGAAAAAAATTGATAAAATTCGGGCAAAAATAAAAAAACAATTAAAATTTCAACCTGTATTGATAAGTGAGAATTCTGATTGGCAAACACTTGCAAAAGTTCAGGCAAAAAATTTGGCAGGATTGCATGTCGAAAGTGGGTATACACGTATGTACGAACTGGGACCTGCTGGGGCACAAATTTTTGGATACGTTGGTGATCCTGCAAAACCTGTTGCAAATGCACCTTTTTTAACCACAGGTATAACCGGTTTAGAAAAGAAATTTGATGAAAATCTAAAGGGTTTAAC
>JAFOXU010000127.1 GCA_017425725.1 Alphaproteobacteria bacterium
GATATGGGAACCGTTTGAAAAATCCACAGAACATATAATAAGAACACGTAATTTGTTGGTTGGGACAGATAAAATCGTACAAAATACGCAAGAATTTTATGAAATCGCACGTAAAACATGCTATAATTGCACCGAAAAACAAAGATAAAATGCATTTTAATATATTGACTATTTTTCCAGAAATGTTTCCAGGCACCCTGTCGGGTGGTGTGGTTGGTCGTGCGCTGGAACGTGGCATTTGGTCATATGACACAATCAATATTCGTGATTTTGCAATAAACAACTATGGCAGTGTTGACGATACACAATTTGGCGGTGGTGCTGGGATGGTTATGCGCCCAGACGTGCTTGGCGATGCGCTGGATTCAATAAAGCACAAAGGTAAAATCATATACTTTTCACCACGCGGCCAGGTATTGAATCAGCAATTGGTTCGCAAATTAACATCTGACCAAGACGCAACATACACCCTGCTGTGCGGCAGATACGAAGGTATCGATGAGCGTGTTATTGAACAATACGATATAATGGAATTATCAATTGGCGACTATATACTGTCTGGGGGTGAAATTGCTGCGCAGGTTTTTGTTGACAGTTGCGTTCGTCTGTTAGATAATGTAGTTCACGGTGGTGATGACACCACCCAAAACGAAAGTTTCGAAATCGGCGGGCTTGAATGGCCATTATATACCCGTCCGTCAGTATGGCGTGGACAAAATGTCCCAGAAGTCCTGCTGTCCGGTCACCATGGCAATATCGAACGGTGGCGGAAACAACAATCGGTTGACATAACAAAAGAACGTCGGCCGGATTTAATAAAGGAAAATGAAAAATGAGCATTATTAAAAAAATCGAAGCTGCCCAAATCGCAAAATTACAGGGCGATAAAAAAATCCCAAACTTCAAAGCTGGGGATACATTGAAGGTTCACGTCAAAATTAAAGACGGTGATAAATTCCGTATTCAGGTTTTCGAAGGCGTTGTTATCGCACGTGATGGCGGTATGGGTAATAATGCATCCTTTACAGTACGTCGTGAATCATACGGTGTTGGCGTAGAACGTAAGTTCCCATTGTACAGCCCTGCAATCGAAAAGATTGAAAAAATCCGTATTGGTAAAGTACGTCGTGCAAAATTATTCTTTTTGCGTGGTCTGTCTGGCAAGAAAGCACGTATCGTGGAAGACTTGTCCGCAACAAGCGCAGAAAAGAGTGCAAAATAATAAATCCCACTTCGGTGGGATTTTTTCTGCCCTTTATTCTTATGTTTGACATCGTTTATTCATAAATGTATTATATATGTTATGAAAAAAATAATTTTATCTTTGATTATATCTGTCCTGCCATGTGTGGCAAATGCATATATAGATAAGACAAATGCTGTTGTGCGCATCTTGAACAAAGATGCAGGTAAGGTAACGGAACGCACCATCGCTGTCGGGCAAGGTATAAAATTTGAAAAATTGAACATTGACGTTCGCACTTGTAAACAGTCTGATCCGTTTGATGCCGAAGATTATTTTGCATTTGTTGAAATATTTGATGGTAAAAATCAGGTTTTTGGGGGTTGGATGACTAAAAACGACCCTGGAAAAAACCCGTTACAACATCCAGACTATGATGTATGGTTGGTGAAATGTGAATAATTTAGGGAGAGAAATATGGATTTTATAAAAAAATATTTAAAATTATTTATCGGTGTCGGTGTTTTGATTTTAGTATTGGTCACATTCTTTTTTGCAAAACGTAGTAATGTATTAGAAACAGGTTCATTAAAAGATTGGCGTGCCGCATCAGTTGAAAGCCGCATGTCTGCTGCACGAATACTGGTTGGAACAGACACAAATACTGATTTATTGGTCGCATGCATTACAAAAATGTCACAATTGCCTGATTCTGGTGAAATGGCCGTACGTGACGCTGCATCACTGTGTCAGACAGGTATAAAACTAAAAGAAAATTTATAATTATGCGCCTTGCGTTATTATGCACGTTTTTGTTGTTTGGATGTTGTACCGACATTGTCTGCTCTGATGGACAGCGCTTTTTAGGAACACAATACATTAATTCACCACTGGGGGAAGAAAAATTACCAGACACAGACCCTTTAATCCGGTTTGATGTGTTTGATTGCACAACCTTTGTCGAAACTGTTTTGGCCAATGGCGAAGTAGAAAAACTGAACCGCATCAGATACAAAAATGGAGACATTGATTTTTTTAACAGAAATCATTTTATTGAATCTGAATGGCTGACAAATAATTCTGACATCGTTCAAAATATCAGCCAACAGTACGGACAAACAGATGTTCGCACTGTTATCATCGACAAGAAAAACTGGTTTAAAATCACACATAACATCGACACAGAATATGCGCCAGAAACTGTTCATCTTGAATATTTGCCATACAAGAACATCCATAAAATACAGAACAAAGAAACGTTAATCGTGCTGTTTATTACTGACAATCAAAAAATTCGTGATAAGATTGGTACTGACCTTGCAGTGGTGCATATGGGGCTGTTGTTACCTGGGGGCATACTGCGACACGCATCCAGCGAACAAAAACAAGTCGTAGATGTTAATTTTTACGAATACATTGAACGACAAAAACAAAACAAAAACAATATTGGAATTACATTGGTGGCAATAAAATGAGTGATGATAAGTTAATACGTTTAGATATGGGAAAATTAAACAGCAACATTCACAGCGAGCGTCCCACCCTGTGTTTGGGGATTGAATCGTCGTGTGATGAAACAAGTGCTGCGATTGTTGATTCTGACAGAAACATATTGTCGCATATTATATATTCACAAATCCCAGAACATCAAAAATACGGTGGCGTCGTTCCGGAACTGGCCGCACGGGCACATATTTTAGCAATCGACGATGTAATACAACAAACATTAAAAAATGCCGGCAAAACAATTGATGATATTGACGTTATCGCTGCAACCGCAGGCCCTGGTTTGATTGGTGGCGTTTTGGTTGGTTGGATGGCTGCGACCGGTATCGCCCAATCCACAAACAAACCGTTAGTTGCAGTTAATCATCTTGAAGGTCATGCATTGGTTCCACGTTTGTGCGCAACACTGGCAGATGGTACGAATAAAAATACATCTGTTGAATTTCCATATCTGTTAATGCTGGCATCTGGTGGTCATTGTCAAATTTTATTGGTGCGCGGCGTTGGCAAATACGAATTAATCGGACAAACACTAGATGACAGCGCAGGCGAAGCATTCGATAAAGTCGCAAAAATGTTGGGACTGGGGTATCCGGGCGGACCAATCGTAGATAAACGTGCACAATCTGGCAATCCACGTGCATTTGATTTCCCACGTCCATTATGTGATAAACCAGGGTGCGATTTCTCGTTCAGTGGGATTAAAACAGCGGCACGCACATTCTTGGATCGGGCAACACAGCCACTGACAGATGAATACATAAATGATTTCTGTGCATCTTTTCAGGCGTCTGTGGTCGACTGTATTGTAAACAGACTGTCAAACGCAATGAAAGACGAACGTGTTATTTCTGCAAAACCAAAAACACTTGTTGTTGCGGGTGGTGTTGCAAAAAATTCAGCAATACGTTCTGCAATGGAAAAAATGTCACAAAATCACAACATGACATTTGCCGCCCCACCAATGAACCTGTGTACAGATAACGGCGCAATGATTGCATGGGCCGGTATTGAAAACTGGCGTATTGGTAATATTGTAACAGAACCAATCGCACCACGACCAAGATGGCCGTTAACAGAATTGTAATGATTTAAACAAACTTTAAGGGTATAATTACTGTCATGAACTTACCAGAACACAAAGTTTTATACGAACAGGCAACTAAAAATATTTTAGCACAGCTAAAAACATTAAACTTGTCGTCAGAAAAGTATAAACGTGCCGCTGACTTGGTGTTTAAATTCCGTGAAGCGTTTACAAAAGACGAAGTAAAGAAAGCTACATTCATAACCCCAGACAGTAAAATTTGGGATCTAGGCTATGATTCTGCCGGCTTTTGCCGTGTGGCCAGCATAACTTTTGCAATCGCAATGGACTTTCATGATTGGCAACTGATGGCCATCGCCCCAAATAAATGGAATGGCGGCATGGGACACCATTGGTTACAACATATTCCAACAGGTAAAGTATTCGATATCACATATGACCAATTTACGGTCGATGGACTTACATTACCATATCACTTGGGACAAAAGGCGGCGTACAACCTGTCTTTACAAGACGAAACACATAAATTTGCAAAAACTGTCGGACTTGACATTATAAAATTGTTAATGGAAAACAAATCGAAATAAATGATGCAAAAACCAGAACCTTTTGTAAAAGACGATATGATTTTCAGTGTGACAGATGCATCTGCGTTGCTGAAAAACGTTGTTGAAACAGCATTTCCACGAATTAAAATCCGTGGTGAATTGTCACAGATTACACGTGCAACATCTGGACATATTTATATGACAATCAAAGATTCTGGGGCTGCAATATCTGTTATTGTTTGGCGTGGGACACCATTAAACTTTAAATTAGAAGACGGTCTGGAAGTTATTATAACCGGCCGCTTTACAACATACCCTGCCCGCAGCAATTATCAAATTATTGCCAGCGAAATTGAAATGGCGGGTGTTGGTGCAATTCTTAAAATGCTGGAAGAACGCAAGCAAAAATTAGCACGTGAAGGATTGTTTGACGAAGCACGCAAGAAGCCATTACCAAAACTGCCACAAACAATTGGTGTTGTCACCAGTCCAACAGGTGCAGCATTCCAGGACATTCAAAACAGACTGCGTGAACGTTTCCCTGTGCATGTATTACTGTATCCTGCAACTGTCCAAGGCGTAACCGCAGCAGCCGAAGTGGCCGCAGGCATTGAATATTTTAACCGTATGCAAAACGTTGATGTAATCATCGTTGCACGTGGCGGCGGTTCGCTAGAAGACTTACTGCCCTTTTCCGAAGAAATTGTTGTACGTGCGGCCGCAGCCAGTAAAATTCCACTGATATCAGGCGTTGGACACGAACCAGACTGGATGCTGATTGACTTTGCAGCCGATTATCGTGCACCAACCCCAACAGGCGCAGCCGAGGCAGTCGTCCCAACAAAACTATCATTATTACAAGAGTTGGATAATATGTGGGTCAGACTGTCTGGAAACTTTACAACGCGATTAACAAACGCAAAACAACGCATTGAATCGATAAATATCAAAAGCCCAAAACAACTGGTTATGGAACATACACAAAGATTAGATGATTTAGGTCGTACATTAAACCTGATTATCAATACCAAGATTGTATCCGCCCAACAAAAAATGGATGTTGTATCTGGATTTTCAAACATATTACAAAACCGTATGCAGACATTAAATCAGTCACTGCAACATATGGGACAAATGTTGAATTCGCTTAGTTATAAAAGTGTATTAAGTCGTGGGTATGCTATTGTTCGTGACGAAAACAATAATATCATCAGCAGCATTGATGGCGGCACACCAAAGTCAATTGAATTTGCAGATGGGGTATTAAAGTTATGACAAATAAAGTTGATTATAACGCAAAGTTTATAGCAATATTAAACCGTCAAGACGTATTTATTAATGCAGATATTTCAGCAGGATTGTATGAAAGTTATAATGTCGTTACTGACAATGGGGTTAAATTATTATCTTTAAAGAAACATGTAAAAACACTTCCGAATACACGCACACAAGAAGCGATTATAACCTGTGAAATAGACAAACTTGCATGCGGTTCATCGTATGACGAAAACGACAAAATGCCAAACAATACAGCATGTATGGTGTACAGATTGCTGGCGCAAAAATATCAAGAGCAACAAAAAATTCTTGTTGGCACACAGAAGACAAAGGCCTAATTATGACACAAAAACGATTGGATAAATTTACCACAACACAACTAAAACAGATATTTTTTAATTATTGCGTACGTGTTGAATTTGAATACAAAGCAAACAATAATCATTCTGATGTAACGGTGCTGATTGCAAAAAAGGATCAAAACCAAGAATTGTTTCGTGTGCAAAAAACATATAAAAGAAATAGTTTTTCCCCAAAACTAGATGAACACAGGTATACAGTTATAACATGCGGCAAAGTTATCGCAGATGTAACATTAAAAGACACAAATGCAGATTTTCCAGAACGTGAATTATATATGCTGTTGATCCGCAAACGTATACGCCAACAAGAAGCAGCAGAATGTCTTGGCAATGCATTTATTAAGGCATTACGCGATGAACTACAGCTGAAAATCAAATAGGATTCTTAAATGAATATCGATGATTTAATGTATTTGATTAAATTAATTGTAAAATGTGGCTGTATAAACATAACAACCAATGAACGCAATGCACATTTTTACGAATTGATTGTAACGCATTCACAAGGTAACGAAATGCTTCGTTTTCAAGCATGGCGTGACCCATTTGCAAAAACATATAAAAACAACAAATATGTATCTATGCAAATTAAGTATTTTGGATGTTCTGGCAACTCTTTATCCGTACGCAAGACATTATTTTGACGCAGAATAATATACGACATATCACCCGGCCCTTCGGTAAAGTTTGGATACTTGAAACCTGTTACACCGATAGATTCAAAATATAAAATCATAGGCTGAAAAAATAAATTCTCGGTATTATGAATATCAAACAATGTTTCATGTTTTAATTCTTGAAGCACCGCTTCGTCTGACATTTTATCTTGTACTAGCTGATACGCCCAATGCAAATGCGTACGAACCATAAATTTGCTGAAAATAAACAATTGCCAACACAGACAGTGGCCACATATCTGCCAATAAATAATACAGTTTAAACAGTAAAATATTTTTACGAATTTTCATATTCGGGATTTTATCATATTTGTTGCAATGAATCCAATATAAACATGTACAAGCTGGATATAACTTGTTAAATACGGAGTGTGATGCAGACTGAAATTATTGAAAATTTAGGATTTTTACTACACCAGAAGATCTGTTATATTCCTCTAATCATTAAATAATTATATTTACTTTGGTTGTTTATATATTACAATAAAGTAAAACTTCACATATTTAATAATATGGAGCAGTGCGATGATTTCTTACCAAGACGGAAACAATAAATTTAACTTCCGCGTTTCTGCTATTATCTTAGACAAATCAAAAAAATTTGTTTTAATCCATCAAATCAAAGACCGTAATTTCTGGCTTTTGCCAGGTGGCAGAACAGAGATGTTGGAAAGCACAGATTCTGCCATAGCCAGAGAACTAGAAGAAGAACTGGGAATTAAAAAGTGCAAAAGAAAATTAAAAATAATTATTGAAAATTTCTTTCAACTTAATCAACAAACA
>JAFOXU010000036.1 GCA_017425725.1 Alphaproteobacteria bacterium
AATCGACGTCAGCACAATCTGTTGGCGTCTTTTTATGTATAAAGCACATATAGTACACCAAAAA
Source organism: Alphaproteobacteria bacterium (assembly GCA_017425725.1). GTDB lineage: Bacteria > Pseudomonadota > Alphaproteobacteria > Rs-D84 > Rs-D84 > Enterousia. The sequence goes on from JAFOXU010000036.1 coordinate 65, forward strand.
AATCTAGACATTTATTCCTATTTAGATTACAAATTATTTTGTGTAAGATATTTATCATATCTTTCACAAAGACATAGTTAGTGGCTTTGGCTTAGAACACCAAAACATTGATTTTCGCCTCTGATATGTCCCGACTGGAACGGTCGGGATGTCGTTAATCGTAAGATAACGAGGTCATCAATGTTTGACTGTTCTAACTCCCGACCACCTATAACTATGGTGGTTTTTTTAATAAAACATGGGGGAAAGATATATCAAGACTTAGAACTCTTGCTATAATTTCCGTTTGTGGGGCATTGATCACAAGCGAAACCATCGCCAATCCCTTTTCAAATGTCGGGAAACTGGGCGATATGTTAATGGTTATGACACCAGCATACGCATTGGGTCTGACCGCCAGCGAAGATAATTTTGATGGCGCATTACAATTAATTACCAGTGTTGCTGCGGCACAACTGGCATCCGAAGGTATCAAAGCACTAGAACTAGAAGAAAGACCAAACGGTTCAGACCGCAAATCATTCCCAAGTGGGCACGCCACAGCAGCATTCAGTGGCGCAATGTTTGTACACAAAAGATACGGTTGGAAACGTGCGATTATTCCATACATTATGGCCGGCGTAACAGGCTGGGCACGTGTCGAAGCGGACGCACATTACTGGCAAGATGTATTGGGCGGCGCTGCGGTGGCCGCATTATTCACATGGGCATTTGTCGACAAGTACGACACAGGTTCATATGTGGCAATTTCTGCCGACACAAATGGCGCAAAAGTGAATTTTTCTACAAAATTCTAAAAACAAAAATAAAAATTTAAATTCAATAAGTTAACACAAAATGTTAACTTATTTTTTTAACTTAAAGCACGCTAAAAATTCTGTATTGCCACTGCCACCCTTAACAGGCGATTCTGTGACCCCAACACAGTCAAACCCAGCACCTAAAAACGCATCTGTTACACGATTTATCGACCAATTATGCCAATCCACAGACTTAATAATACCATTAAATTTTGCCGCCACATCACGTGGCACTTCAAACTGCGGTTTTATCAACGCAATCAGTATCTGTGCAGACCATTGTGGCAAAAATTCCACTATATTTACCAGCGACACAAACGAAACATCAATCACAATTAAATCAACCGGTGACAATGGCACCAAATCACGAATATCTGTCTGTTCCAACGACACAACACGACTGTCATTACGCAATTCTGGAATCAACTGATTTGTACCAACATCAACCGCATACACCTTGGCCGCACCGTTTTTTAACAGAACTTCGGTAAAACCGCCCGTGCTGGCACCAACATCCAGACACACACAGCCATTTGGTTTTACATTAAAGCATTCCAACGCACGCTCTAACTTTAACGCACCACGCCCAGCAGAATAGGGCAAACTGCCTGCATTTATAACATCTGTATCCGCAACAATCTGGCTAGATTTCTTGGCGACAGCATTATTTACACTCACTAAACCTGCCTTAATCGCAGCCACAGCCTTGGCACGGGTAGGGTACATATTACGAAAAACAAGCATTTGATCTAATCTCATAATTGTCAGAATACCATACAAAAACACCAAAATCAACTTGACATTTTATTTATTTTGTCTATATTTATACAAAACAACAAAGGACATCAACATGTGTATCAAATTAATTGCACCATACAGTTGCAACGGTTGTGAATTCAATTGTGCCTTGGATGCCAAAGAAACAAAAAAAGGCAAATTCACTCCATACATCAACAGCAAACCTGTACAAGATGCAAAAAACCATATTGCCGACACATTTATCGGCGCAATCAATAACGCAAAAAAACTGATGCAACAACAGTGTGCAAACTATCAGAAATAACAAAAAAGAGGGCAAAAAACCATGGGATATACACAAGAAAAGAAAACAAAAATTTTACGTTGTTTTGGCTGCACAGAACAGTGCAAATTAAACATAAGGGAAACTGTTATTGCTGATAAAACACTCGAAGAACTTTTAACAGAAGACACAATCAGCTCTATTACATCTTTCGCCTTTTACACACCACAAATAAACAGCATCGACATAATAGAATTTACCGACATCAACAATATACATCACACAAACACAAAATGCCCATCACCTGCAGAAGCATACGAATTGTTACGCAAAGAAATTTTGCCAGCATGTGATAATTATAAACACAGAAACCAAAGATAAACTTCATGTTTACACAAAAACTCGGTTTAAACACAAACAGATGCAACGCATGTCAAAAACTTTGCGTACTAAGCGCATATTACATAACCAACACAAACGGCAAATACAGATATTTACCCGTTATTGATAACAAAGTACGCACACGCAGCACAGACACAAAAGGAAACGTACACCCATTACGTCGCCCATATGCAACCGTACACGACGCAATCAACGCAGCAAAACAACTGTCAAGACAATGCAAAGACTTTAAGGACATCCGTACACCTCGTCCGCCAAAATCAGATTTGAACTATGACCGTTGCGTCGGCTGCAAACATCGCTGTATGGTATCGTCACAAAAAATACAAGGTGTCTTCATTCCAAAAATCGGCACACAATTAATAAAAGCGTACATAAACCGTTTTGGCGAAACCGAGCGACCAAATACATTTTACACAGACTTTAAAGCAAAAATGGACGCATTGCGCATCGCAAAAATGTGCGACAATTATTTAATAAAAAGATAACAAAATGTTTACACAATTACTTGGCTTTAACACAAATAAATGCAACGGCTGTTCGAAACGCTGCATATTGGATGCACAGCCACACAAACGCAAAAAAGACCGCTTTATACCGACCATAGACAACAAACCATTTGGTTTTTATTGCGACAAAAACAAAAAAAGACATAATTTACGTCCATATGCAACTAAATTTAGCGCCATAGATATGGCACGAACAATCGCACGCTGCTGCCCAAGATATAACCCAATACGATCAACCGTAACCGCAACAGAACCACAGCAGTGCACAGGTTGCGACATCAGATGCAAAATAACATCAACCGAAACACCAAACGGTTTTATGCCAACAATACAAAAAACAGTTATTTACACGTTTTTAAACCAATACAACATCGCCGAAACCGTTTTTCCACGCCCAACACCAAATTATGCCCAGGAATCGGGTTTACGTATTGCAAAAAGATGCGATTTTTATAAAAAACACAGATAAACACAAAATAACAGCAAAAAAAGCATTAAAACCTATCAAAAACCGCAGAAATCTGCGGTTTTTCAGTCTTTTTACGCACAGAATAGGGGACAAAACACACAAATCGGACACATTTAACCAAAAAAACACTATTCACAGCAATTATTACCACATAATAACAAGAACCATACAAAGATAAAAAACTTTTACGCACACACACAAACAACAATCAACAACACAGATTACATCGCCAATATCGTCAAACATTTTTATTAATCATACATATAAATATATTTTTCACAAAAACATACATAAAATAATTGCGCACAAAAAAAATACGGATTCGCAATTATTATACACAAAAACATATTTTGCTTGATTTATATATCGTAAACTATACATAATATACATTATGCGCCTTTACAATATTGTATACCCTGCGACTTTCTGGGCTTTTTTTTATTTTACACCCTGTTACAATAATTTTTTTAACCAACAACACGACCACCAATCATATTAATCAAATTTATTTTTCTCACCTCTAAAAAAACACAGACAGCTCACAACACTACGCATCAACAATAAAAAAACACCACTCTATTACAACAACCAAACACCTAATTTTGATTCACAAAATCAAAAACTATACATAATCTGACCTACTGCTAATTTGAGCACATATAAAAAGCAGGCAATTTGCCCGCTTTTTAACTTTATTTAAATTATCACAAATCAAAACTAACGCTTTGTAATCTTTTTGATTTTAAACACAGAGTCACTAGCAACACCAACCGCAACTTTCTTTAAACTTTTTAATCCTTTTTTCAGTTCACTTTCTTCAATCGCACCCGTTTCAACAGGCTCTACATCCGAACAACAAAACGCACATTTTGTCGCAGAATTACTGATATTAGACTTACAATACGGACACGCACGTGTATTTGCAGGCTTTTTATCACGCATTTTATTCATCGTACGCACAAACAAGAATATCGCAAACATTGTTATAAAGAAACTGACCACAGAATTTAAGAACAGCCCTAAATTCAACGTAGTTGCACCTGCTGCCTGGGCCTGTGCAATCGTCTCATATGTCGCACCGGCCGTACCACCACCCAAAACAAAGAACCATTGCGAAAAATCAACCCCACCAATCAACAATCCAATCGGAGGCATAATAACATCTTTCACCAAAGAATTAACAACACTTGTCATAACACTACCAACAATGATACCGACAGCCATATCTATCGCATTACCACGTTGAACAAAAGAACTAAATTCTTTAAATATATTATTCTTTTTAGCCATTTTTTACCCCTTGCTTATTTATTAGAATATTCTTCGATTCCACGTATCACTTTAAACAAAGTTTTACGTAAATTTTCATCGCTCGTCTCCACCGTTATATCAGCCAACGCATACGTTTGATACCGCTCTGATATCAACTGTTCTAAAATTTTGCGACTGTCCGTATTTAACAACTGTGGACGCGTATCACGTGAACCCGTGCGTTTTACCAACAAATCCAAATCAGCCTTTAACCATATCGACAGTGCCCTATCCAAAACCATTTGACGAACCGCAGGTGTAATAAACGCCCCCTCGCCCGTAGAAATAACCTTTAATGCCGGCGGCGTATCCAAAATACGTTCGATAACACGTTGTTCAACACGACGAAATTCTTCTTCGCCATACATTGAAAATATATCAACAACACTACATCCGGCAGCAGCCTCTATTTCTTTATCAGAATCAACAAACGGTATACCCAACCTGCGTGCCAACGCACGACCAACACTGGTTTTCCCTGCCCCCATCAAACCAACCATAACAACAGGTCTATCTATAAAATTTTCGTTTTCATTTTCCATAATGGTTTTTATTTTACCTAAAAACGAATGATTTCACAATAAAAATCAATAACACTTTAAAATCACTCTTTTTTATGATAAAATACACAACATAAGCGAAAGGAGCATGTCTATGAAAGCAATCACAACTGTCGCATTATCATTATTTGTTTGTACATACGCACACGCAAACCAACCCACGCACCACGCACTTGCAAACGCAATAACCGCACATAATATCAGCTCTTTTCAGCACATAATTACACAAAACGCATTTAACAGCTTTGGCCTACAAAACCAAAACACATTTGGCAAACAAGACACAAAAACAACACCCAATCCAATCGACCTATACGGTCACGCACCAATGTATGGCACCGAATTATTATATGGCGAATTTAATGATGACGGAACAATGGGCCGCAGCGGTGGGGACACACCATTTGGTGCATTATCCAACATATGGTTGAATTGGCAACACACAGACAACAAATCAAAATTTGATAACCTGTCACCCATCAAAAACAAAAACGATTTAATTATCGCAGGGCTGGCAGGCCACGAATCTAATATCGGGTCATTCTCGCACAACTGGGGTATCAGCACAGGATACACACACAGCGAACAATACAACAACGACATACACACAGATTCCCAAGGTGGCTTTCTTAGTGTATTTAATGGATTTTACTACAAAAAACTTGGCATTAACACAAACATAACCACCGGTGTATTTGACAGTTCGTCCGACAACAAATTCGGAACAGACAATTATACAAACTTTTGGTTCAGTGGTGCCGCAGGTATTTCCTATGACATTATATTAGACAGCAGTTTTGTATTACGTCCTGTTATAAACACCGAATACACATGGATTAAATCAAAAGACTACACATCTGTATCTGGCGACAAAATAAACAACGAAAACTTTAACATATTTGAACTTTCACCAGAATTACAAGCAATTAAACATATTGCTAACAACTGGTTCGGAAAAATGAACGTTAAATACGTCATGACATTTGCAGATAATGGCGACACAATTATAAACAATATCAACACAATCAATCTAAACAACACAAAATATTTTGAATACGCAATAAGCATTGAAAAAACTTTCTATAACACGAACATTCACGCCACAGTCGG
>JAFOXU010000003.1 GCA_017425725.1 Alphaproteobacteria bacterium
GAGAAATCCCATCATAACTTTGCACAATTGTAAATGTTGGACTGGGGACAACAGTATCTGCCCCACGCAGCGTTTGAATTATCGTTCGTGCTATCTCGGACTTTCCCATTCCTAAATCGCCATGTAATGCCACAACCACGGGCGCCTTTAATTGTTTGGCAAACTCAGCCGCCCACGCACGCATTTGATTAACATCTTTTAAGATAAATTCCTGCATTTTTTACTCCACCAACAACAAATCGTCTTCCAAAGCGTGAATTTTATCACGTATTTCCGCAGCCAATTCAAATTCCAAATCTTCGGCCGCAGTATGCATTTTCTTGGTTAACTTTTTAATTTCAGCCCTGATTGATTCTGCATCCATCAGTCCACCTGATTTATCATAAACAAATTTTCGACCTTTGTCAGTCTTTTCTTGCTTTTCACCAACCTCTGCAAATACAGCCTTGGTTACAGTCTTTGGAACAATACCATGTTCCCTGTTATAATCCATTTGAATTTTGCGTCTGCGTGCCGTTTCATCCAGCGCACTTTGCATAGAATCTGTTATTTTATCAGCATACAGTATTACACGACCATTTGCATTACGTGCCGCACGCCCAATTGTCTGAATCAGCGACCGTGTTGAACGCAAAAAACCTTCTTTATCAGCATCCATAATCGCAACCATTTCGCATTCTGGAACATCCAACCCCTCACGCAGCAAGTTTATACCAACCAGCACATCAAATTTACCCAATCGCAATTCACGTAACAATTCAATACGTTCCAACGTTTCGATATCACTGTGTAAATATTTTGCCCGAACATTGTTTTCATTTAAATAATCGGTTAATTGTTCCGCCATTTTTTTTGTTAATGTTGTAACCAAAACACGCCCAGAAATCTGTTTAATTGTATCTAACAAATCATCAACCTGATGTGTTGTTGGACGCACTTCGCATATTGGGTCCAGCAACCCTGTTGGCCTAATAACCTGTTCAGACACCACCCCACCAGACTGATTCAATTCCCAATCTGCAGGTGTCGCAGAAACAAATATTGTTTGCGGACGCAGATTATCCCACTCATCAAACGTCAATGGTCTGTTATCAATACATGCCGGCAATCTGAATCCATATTGAGACAACGTTTCTTTTCTTGCCCTGTCACCACGACTCATTGCACCAATTTGTGGAACGGTAACATGACTTTCGTCTATAAACAATACAGCATCTTTTGGCAAGTATTCAAACAACGTTGGTGGTGGCTGCCCCGGCAGTCGTCCAGACAAATATCTTGAATAATTTTCCACACCACGACACGTCCCTGTACTTTCCATCATTTCTATATCAAAATTCACACGTTCACGCAGTCTTTGTTCTTCGACATATTTCATATTTTGATGAAAATATTCCAATCTTTCCGACAAATCTGCACGTATTTGTGTAATTGCCTGTAAAACACTTGGCATCGGTGTCGCATAGTGTGTATTTGGATACACTGCAATACGATTTAACTTTTGCAGTTTTGCGCCTGTTAATGTATCAAATTCCCAAATTTCTTCGACTTCATCCCCCCAGAAAGAAATCTTCCACCCCCTGTCTACGGCATGTGACGGGAATACATCCACCGTATCACCACGCACACGAAATTCACCACGTGCAGGCGCCATATCATTTCTTTTATATTGAATATCAACCAATGCACGCATAACATCCGCAACAGAAATATAATCACCAACATTCAAAACCAATCGCATACCTGCATATTGCTCTGGCGACCCCATACCGTATATAGACGAAACGCTGGACACAACGACAACATCTCTCTCTTCCAGCATTGCCCGTGTTGCGCTGTGGCGCATACGATCCAGTTGTTCATTAATAGATGCATCTTTATCAATATACGTATCTGTTGTTGGCATATATGCCTCTGGCTGATAATAGTCATAATAAGAAACGAAATATTCAACATGATTTCTTGGAAAAAAAGACTTCATTTCCGTATATAACTGTGCCGCCAAAATTTTATTTGGCGCCATAATCAACGCAGGCCGCCCCAGTTCCGCAATAACATTTGCCATTGTAAACGTTTTACCCGAACCCGTTACCCCCAACAACACCTGTGATTGTTTACCTTCTTGAACACCAGACACTAATTCTGCAATGGCGGTCGGTTGATCGCCCATCGGTTTATAATCACTTTCAAGATAAAATTCTGCTTTTTTCATTTTTTTATTAACAATCTTAAATATAATCCATTATAATCAAATTACAAGGAAAGAGAGAATGGCATTAAAACCTAGATACAAACGCAGAATTTTTTGGTCAGTTATTTCAACAATTGCCATAATTGCGCTGGCAATCATATTGGTTCCACCATTTATAACACTGAATGGGTTTAAACCTGCGATTGAACAATCTGTTTACACACAAACAAATGTGCCATTAAAATTAAACGGTGATATTCATTTCAGTTTGGCTGGTGGCGCCACAATTGTTGCACACGACGTTGATATTCCAGACGCAAAAATTGGTTCCATATTATTTTCAATACCATTCCACAGTTTCTTTAATTTAAAAGATGCCAAACTGGATGATGCTGTTGTCTTGTATGACGCAGATATAAATGTCACAAAACTGGCACCTGCATTTTTCAATCATAATATCGAGATATACAACAGTAATATAAATTTCTTTGGACGCAAATTTCACATCATACGTGCAGATTTGACAGATAATAAATTTCACGGGACAGTCCGTTCACAAAACCATAAATACGAGGTTGAATTTATAAACGATAGTTTCAACATAAAAAACAAAAACAATAAACTTGATTTAACAGGTCAATTTTATTCTGATGGTTCAATTCATGGCCACATGGACATTGAAACAAAAAACATAAACGAATGGTTTGGATTTGACGAACCAAAAATTACACGCCCAATTAAACTGTCAACAAACTTTGAATGGGATGGCAATAACGGTTACGAATTTGACAATTTAAATGCCGATGGTTTTCTGGGTAATATTGTTGTGTCATCTGATGGTGAAAAGACAATACAATTGGTGTCTAATGATGCAAATATTGATTTATCTTTTTTGACAAAGCCAACAAACCTGTTAAACAAAACCAATTTTAATCTTGATTTTTACGGCACAATTACATTTATGAATCGCACATTTAATCATGTCAAGATTGATGTTATCGCCACAAATGACGTTATACAAATAACGAATATAATCGCAGACAATCTTGTAATCACCGGCGGACAAATTACCAAAAGCGGTGCAAAAAACATAATGATTACAGCCCCAATAAACAACACAAATGCAATGTGCCTATTTTCAGGAACACCAACAGATTGGCAATGTTCTAAGTTTACATATGGCGACCTAACCGGCAGTATATCTGTAAAAGACAACACATTTGATATTAATATAAGTTCAGAAAAACCCATGCCAACAAACCAAAATAAATTGATGGATATGGTCTACAAACTTGGCACAAACGGAACAATTAAATTCAAATTTTCTGATATTGGTGGCACATACAAAGTCAACAAAAAAGACATTATCCCAACATATGATTTTGCAAACAAAAAAACATTAAAATGGCTAAATCTGGACATCCCATTTATACCAAGATATATGCTGGATCAGGTTGGTAATTTTACATGGCAAAAAAACACATTAACATTTACACCTGATAACAAACAATGGCAACTGTCAACATACGACAACTATTTCGACATATCTGGAAACAGTTTTAAATCATGGCTGCCAAACACAGACCTGCGATTTATCACAGATGGCAAATATACAATTTCTGGTTTTTATGAAAAAAACAAAATATCAAATTTAAAAATCAAAATATTTGACCACGAATTTTATGGTTCTGCATCAAATAAAAACATAACATTACACACAGATTTGTTGTCTGTTGAAAAATTCACAAACAAATCTTTTTTTGACAGATTTTCTGAACAAGAATTCCTGACCAACGACCCAATATTAACACTGTTTGACATACCATATAATATATCTTTATCTGCAGATAAATTAATATATGCAAATAGTGAATATAACAACTTTGTGTATTCACTAAAACCAAACACACAAACATTTTCTATTACAGATGCATCACGTGGCAACATTCTGGCAACAATCGACAAAAACAAAACAAAATACGAAATCTTTGCCCAGTTAAACAAATTTGTAATAAATGGCAAATTACTGTCTGATAACTTGCCACTAAACATCCGTGACACAATGATAACAGGCGAATTAAACTTTGTCACAAACGGCAAAATAGCACATGATATTTATTATAATTTATCTGGCGATGTTGATTTATCTTTCTCTGACGGGTATTTAATCGGCATGTCTTTTGACAGTTTTTATGCATCTGCTGAAAACATAAACACTTTGAATGCAGAATACGCATTGGCCGCTGCACTAACCAGTGGCGAAACAAGAATAAAAAACATGCGTTTAATTGGCGAATATAAAAACCAGAACTTTATAACAACACGACCAATTGAACTATCAATGCGTCATACAAATGCTGTTGGTGGACTTGCAATATCAAACAATCAAATGACTGCGGAATTTGATATAACATTACGTGGAACCGCACCAACACCTGTAACAATTGAATTGGGCATAATGCCAAATGGCGCACGTAATTATTCATTATCTGAAATCATGCAAAACATGGACCCAAGTTTTATGCGTGCATTTGTAAAAACGCACGACAAATTTTAATGTTTTAATTCTTGGTTAAATTCATACTGCGACATTATTTTTCCATTTGCATCCGCATAGTATGTATATCGCCCTACTTTGACACAGTGAAAACCATTGGCATAAAATTTTATATTTCTTTGCGCCTGTAATAACGTTTTATTTTGTCCAATCAAATCTGCACGCACACCAAAGAACACGCTTGATATACGTCCCCAAAAACCATGAACAACGTATGGTGCATACAACAAACCACCACGTTTTTCCAAACGTGACATATTATATCTGTCACAGTACATTTTAATTTTATTTTCTTGATATGTACTAAGGTTTAAATTATGTGATAATATGTCTATATAATTGTGCATAACATTCTCTTTTGTTATTAAATATCAGCACGAATTATATTTATAAAACAATCATTTCCAATAGGTATGAATTCACAAATAAAATCCCCCAAATATTGGGGGATTTATTACAACTAGTTTTTCTTTCTTATTTGGATATGAACTTCACGTAATTGTTGTTCTGTAACGTTTGTTGGTGCCCCCAACATAAAGTCTTGCCCACGTTGATTTGTAGGGAATGCAACAACAGCACGCAAATTAGGCTCGCCCAAAATAATTTGAACCAGTCTATCAACACCAAACGCACAACCGCCGTGTGGTGGTGCGCCATATTGGAACGCAGCATACATGCCACCAAACTTTTGTTTTACGACATCTTCGCCGTATCCTGCGATTGCAAACGCCTTTATCATTGTATCTGGATTATAGTTACGTAAACCGCCACTGCAAATTTCCGCACCATTTAACACCATATCAAATTGGTTGGCTTTTATTTTCAGTGGATCACCATCCAATTCACCTTTTGGCAAACTAAATGGATTATGACCGAAATCGACATTGCCTGTTTCTTCGTTCAGTTCATACATTGGGAAATCTTCAATCCAACACAAACGAAATTCTTTTGGATTAATCAGATTTAAATCTTCGCCCAATTTGATACGCAATTTTCCTGCGGCTTTGGATGCAGGTTCAACCATATCACACACAAAGAACAAAGATGCGTTATCACCTGCAATTTCATGCAATTTTGCAATTCTGTCTGCATCTAACTTCTTGGCAACTGGCCCCTTGGCTTCGTCTGCGAAGACAATGTATCCCAGACCACCCAGCCCCAGTTCCTTCACTGCATAATCACCCAGTTTATCAAACCAAGAACGTGGTTTATCTGCAGAATTTGGCGCAGGAATCGCACGAACAACTGCCCCATTTTCAATTGCATTTGCAAAGATACCAAAATCAGACCCACGGAATACATCTGTTACATCACTGATAACAATTGGGTTACGCAAATCAGGTTTATCTGAACCATATTTCAACATCGCTTCTTCAAATGGAATATGTGGAATATCTTCGGCAATAATTGCATCTGGCACAAATTCACGAATTAATTCCGGAATCAAAACATCACCAACGTGCTGAATATCACGCAAATCAACAAAAGACATTTCAATATCTAATTGGTAAAATTCCAACAATCTGTCTGCACGTAAATCTTCGTCACGAAAACATGGCGCAATTTGGAAATATCTATCAAATCCAGAAATTTGTAACAACTGTTTAAATTGCTGTGGCGCCTGTGGCAACGCATAGAACATACCATGATGATTACGGCTTGGCACGATAAAGTCACGTGCACCTTCTGGGCTGGATGCAGTTAAGATTGGCGTTTGAAATTCCGAGAAACCCAAATCCCACATCTTATCACGCAGCCATTTCATAATCTTATTTCTTGTCAAAATATTTTTATGCAATGATTCACGACGCAAATCAATATATCTATGTTTTAAACGCAAATCTTCGGAAACACTGTCATCGTCACCAAACACTTGGAATGGCAATACATCAGAATTTGTTAACACTTCAAAATTTTGTGCTTGAATTTCAATTGCGCCTGTTGGAATTTTATCATTCACAGCCGCCCCATCACGTGCAACAACAGTACCTGTGATTTTGATAACAGATTCTGGGCGAACTTTTTCCAGTTTTTCATCCCCACCATCAAACACAACCTGTGTAATTCCATAATTATCACGCAAGTCAACAAACAACAATGCCCCATGGTCACGTTTACGATGAACCCAACCAGACAGAACAACTGTTTCACCAACATTTGATGCGTTTAATTCACCACATGTATGTGTTCTATATTTTGATTTTAACGATAACATTTTGGTCCCTTTTTTTATTTTGGGCGCAGAAAAAAAATCGGATTTTCGGCACCCTGTGTTGTTATTAAATTTCAGGGGCGCAAGTATAATATCTGACCGCGCGGTGCCACCCTGATTTATAACTTTTATACAATTTTGCCACTCGGTGGTTGTCAGTCACGTCATCGCAGCCAAACATTGCAATACCCCTATACTAAACCAGAAAAAACACATTTGCAATAACAAAGATACCCAACATATTGAAAAAACACCAAGATTCAGATATAATACGCCCCAAGGAAGGTAACAAAAAAATGATAAACATACTTTTAGATTTTGTAAAAAACGCTGGCGATTATTTAATTCAACAACAAAAAACAATAAAACCATTATTAAACAAAGATTCTTCTGTTTGTTCGGTTGTGACACAGGCAGATTTACATGTATCTGACTTATTTGAAAAAACATTACAAGAAAACTTTTCTGATTTGAACTATATGATTATTGACGAAGAAAAAATAACAAAATATGGCGATAACATATTTGATGAAATCAACAAATCAGAATATCAGTTCGTCATTGACCCAATTGACGGCACGATTCAATACGCAAACGGACATCATTTGTTTGGGATTACGGTGGGCGTTTATAAAAATACAAAACCATTGATGGGAATTATATACATGCCAAAATTAAATGAATTGTTGTACTTTGATGGCCACAAAGCATATCGTGTTGAAAATCCATTTACAAAATCTGAAATAAAAACAGAATTATTACCACAAACACAATCTTATTCCCCAATTGCATTTGCAAATCAATTTATATGGAACATAAATAATGATTTGTCTGTGTCAAACACAGCTTTCTTTAATTACTTTTCTGCAGTTTCACAATGCTTTTATACACTGATTGGAAAGTCACGTGCCCTTTGTATGAAAACACGTTTGTGGGATATCGCTGGCACGATTCCACTTGCAAACTATCTGGGAATAAAGATTTTTGAATATGACAGCAAAAAAATATATGACAGCATTTCACCAGAATACTTTAATACGGACATGGGTACAAAAAAACATTGTATAATGTGCCACCCAGACAACTATGATGAAATTGCAAAATTAGTCACACCGAAATAAACAGCAAATTAGATGGGAAATTTAGGTGCCCGTAGGGCGACAGAAATATTCCAGATAATGCGTATTGTACAGATTTGACGATGGGAGTGTATTGAACATACATGACCTGAGTCAAATCAAACAAACGCAAATTAGATGGGAAATTTCTGGTGCCCTAAGCAAGAATCGGACTTGCGACTCGTCCTTACCAAGGACGTGTTTTACCACTAGACTATTAGGGCAATAAAACTGTTCCAATTATACGGACCGCATATTAAAAATCAAGGACAATTTTAGGCTAAAAATTATACGCAAAGCCAAGGCCATAAAACGCATACGAATTATTTTCTGGGGCCGTATTACCGTTTGACATATGTTGCATAAACAATTCAACAGACGAACATTCAGAAATTCTGTATGCGCCACCAATCTTGAATCCGAAAATCAACTTTGAACCAATTCTATCATTTTGTTGCGCTTGGAACCCTGCCCCAAACCCCATAAAGAAATTCCAATCATACCACTGGAACAAACTGACATCGCCCGACACCATTGCGATTGGTATTGTAAAGTCACGCCAATCCCAACCATATCGTCTGCCATAGCCAAATGTTTGAAATATATTTAACGACATTCGTGCAGGAATTCTAAAAAAATTTGCAGGTTGCGAATATTGAATTTGTGCAACAGCAAACGGCACAAATTCTGTTGGTGGCGAAATCAAAAAGCCATGATTTGTCCCTGTCCCCAGATTAAACACAATTTGATTTTCATATCCATCAAAGAACGGATTTTCATCCGCATTTGCCGCAGAAATTACACAAGATAATAAAACACACAAAAATTTTCTCATGCAATACATTTTATCATGTAAAAAAATCACTACAATAGGACAAAAAACACCACCCCATGGCATAATGTGTCTTTTGCTTGCAATTTAAAAAAATGCTGTTATAATCTGTGTCGCTTGGCAGCGTAGCTCAGTGGTAGAGCAGAGGAATCATAATCCTTTGGTCGGGGGTCCGAATCCCTCCGCTGCTACCAAAGATTCAACCCCGATTTATTCGGGGTTTAATTTTTGGTATAGTTGTGGCAGATAAGGACCCCAGGGTCCGACAAAAAAGCAGGTTTTGCAAGTGAAACGCGGCGAAACCGTTGCGATTTGGAAAGGGACCCGCACACAAAGTGTGTGGGAATACACAATCCCTCCGCTGCTACCAGAATTCAAACCGCCCGTGTGGCGGTTGTTTTTTTGTATTATGACCTGGGTCCCGCGGGGATTCACCCACAAAA
>JAFOXU010000097.1 GCA_017425725.1 Alphaproteobacteria bacterium
AAAAAATGGTTTTTTATAAAAAAGTATTGCTAACTTTATCTGGTGCAGGATTGATTGTATCTTGTGCACCAGTGTCCAATATTACAAAACCGGTTACAGCACGTGTTGTTTACATAACAAAATATCACTATCTGGATCAGGATGGCGATGGTGCAGTTGATAATTGTTTATATATTAATGGGAACAAGCAGGATAATAATCAGTGCTATTTTCATGATTATATTCAGATTGGCGATACTGTAAGGTTTCGTGCAGCAAACAAGCGCTTGGTTAATTTAAGTGCAGATGTCGCAACACGAAATGTGATATTGGATTCTGTGAATAATAAATCAGTTGAAGACTTGAAACGTATTTATACTGGAAAACATATATCTAAAACAAAATAGCATAGGAGTCAGAAATGGCAGAATTACATGAAGGTGGTGACCCACAAGAATTTCAAGAACTTAACGGACAAAAATTAGAAGAATTAAAGAAACAAAAAGATAAACAGCGTTCAGATACGTATGTTCAAGAAATTTCTTCGATCCCCGGTCTGTTAGGGGTACTGTTGTTTATATTTGTGTGTTCTAGTGTTATTGGACCAGAAATAAAACGCACACAGGGTATTGTCAAGGAACATAAGGGTAATTCAATTGTTGTTCAAAATTTAAAGGATACATCATTGTACAATGTATTGAAATATGATGACGAAATGATGGTTGATAAAAAGCAAGCATTTCCACATGTTGCAAATGGGGATACATTGACATATATCCGCCCAAATACTGATACGGTGTCTTTTAATATTGTGCGTAAAATAAACAGAAAATCATTAGTTGAATTTACTAAAATACGTGAACAGATTTTAGAATCTGCGAAAATCAGAAACAGTTTGAACCAGAAAACAAAATAAGACACAGGGCTTGACAATTTTGTATTTTGTATTACAATTTAATGTGTAATGCAAAACAAAAGGATTAAAAATGCAATTCTATAAAAAAGTTCTTTTAACATTGTCTGCTGCTGGTACCATGGTGTCTTGTGTGCCTGTGTCTATGATGACATATCCTGTACAGGGTAAGGTTATTGAAAAAGTCAATTTTATATATTTGGATTATGATAACGACGGTATCGCAGATGCACGTATGTATATCAGCGGTTCTTCAGACAAAAATAATCAATGTTATTTTAGGGATTACCTTATGTTGGGGGATACGATAAAATATCGTACAACAAAAGATAATCCGGTCGAATTAGATGCTGATTTGTATAGAAATGTTGTTTTAGATTCTATAAATTGTAAATCTGCTGCAGATTTAAAACGCATATATGAAATTAACTTTATACGTTCTAAAATTGGCCACGATAAAAAAAGATAAAGGAATATGTTAACAACATCGGATTTCGACTTTGATTTACCAAATGAATTAATTGCATCGCATCCATTGCCCCAGCGTGACGCTTCTCGTATGTTGGTTGTTGATGGCAACGATGTGTCCGATAAACATATTCGTAATTTTTTAGATTTTTTACAGCCGGGTGACGTCGTTGTGTTTAATAACTCACGCGTTATACCGGCTCGTTTTATTGCAGATGGCAAATATGAAATTACATTGCACACTGCAACCCCAGATGGTCATTGGTGGGGATTGTGCAAACGTTTTAATAAAATCAAGGTCGGTACCATTCTGTCGCTGGATGATGGAACACAGATAGAAATTGTTGAAAATAATGATAGCGGCTTAAAAATCAAGTTTTTATGCGATAATGTGTTTGATGTTCTGGACCGTGTTGGCAAAATGCCTTTGCCACCATATATGAAACGTGAAGAAGAACTGGATGACCGTGAACGTTATCAGACTGTGTATTCATCACCATTGGGGTCAATGGCTGCCCCAACAGCGGGATTGCATTTTACAAATGAATTATTAGACGAAATACGCAAACATGATGCACAGATTGTAAACGTTACTTTACATGTTGGGGCAGGTACGTGGATGCCTGTTAAAACAGAAGATTTATCAGAACATAAAATGCACAGTGAATGGTGTTGTATTACCCCAGAACAGGCAGATATTATCAACAACGCAAAACGTGTAATTGCAGTTGGTACAACGTCAATGCGTACACTGGAAAGTGCATCGCAAAATGCCCCAGATGGTATGCGTGTTGCGCCAATTTGTACAGAAACATCAATCTTTATTACACCGGGTTATAAATTTCGTGCAGTTGATGTTTTGCTAACGAACTTTCATTTACCAAAATCAACATTGTTTATGCTGGTATCTGCTTTTTCTGGCCTGCCAGAAATGAAGGCCGCATATAAACATGCGGTGAATGAAAAATACAGATTTTTCAGTTATGGTGACTGTTGTTTATTATTCAAAAAGGATGCGTAATGTCATTAAAATTTAATTTGATTGCAACAGATGGTAATGCACGTCGTGGTTCTGTGGAAACAGCGCACGGTACATTTCAAACACCTGCATTTATGGCTGTTGGAACGGCTGCAACGGTCAAGGCCTTGACTATGGACCAGGTGGCTGCAACAGGTACCCAGGTTATTTTGGGTAACACATATCATCTGATGATGCGCCCAGGTGGTGATTTGGTTGAAAAAATGGGCGGTTTACATAAATTTGGTGGCTGGCATGGTCCAATCTTGACGGACAGTGGTGGTTTTCAGGTAATGAGTCTGTCAACCCTGACCAAGATGAGTGAAGAAGGTGTGCAATTTACATCTCACTTTGATGGTGGCAAAAAACACTTTTTGCGTCCCGAAGATTCCGTTCATATTCAGCACCAACTGGATTCAAATATCACAATGGTATTGGATGAATGTTTAAAATTGCCAGCGCCACGTGCACGTGTTGAAAAAAATGTTGATATGGTAACCCGTTGGGCAAAACGCAGCAAAGAAGCATTCGTTGACAGACCTGGGTATGGTATTTTTGGTATTGTCCAAGGTGCAGATTTCCCAGATTTGCGTGAAAAGTCTGCACGTGAATTGACCGCAATCGGTTTTGACGGATATGCCATTGGTGGATTGGCTGTTGGTGAACCCCAAGACGTTATGTTTGATATGATTGCAACAACAACACCGTTATTGCCAGCGGACAAGCCAAGGTATCTGATGGGTGTTGGAACACCACTGGATATATTGGGGGCGGTTGAACGTGGGGTTGACATGTTTGATTGTGTTATGCCAACACGTGCGGGACGTACCGCCCAGGCATTTACCAGACATGGAACAATGAATATGCGTAATGCACGTTTTCGTGAAGATAACACGCCCCTGGATGACAAATGCGGATGCCCTGCGTGTAAATTATCACGTGCATATATTCATCATTTAATAAAGTGTAATGAAATCTTGGGCGCAACGTTATTAACACAACATAACCTGTGGTTCTATCAAGACCTTATGCGTGGCATCCGCGAAAGCATAGAGCAGGGGCGTTTCGCCGAATTTAAGGCGGAGTTTATAAAAAATTACACAGGGGAAAACTAAATTGTTGATTTAATTTTTC
>JAFOXU010000138.1 GCA_017425725.1 Alphaproteobacteria bacterium
ATACTGCTTACAAATTTGCTATTAAATAAAATATAAGTTCTTATTGATATTAATGTACATATTGATATAACTAAGAACTCTATTCCTATAACTGCTAATTTTCCACTATCTTTTTTATATACACTGTCTACAAATTTCAGATATCATAATCTAGATACAAATTTTGAACAAAATACCCATACAGGTGTTGTTGCAAATCTGGGGTTGGCGTATACTGGATTTGGTGGCACAGAAAGTTATATGCGATACAGTGGCGATATTATCGGAATGGTAAATTTCTGGGGCGATAAATGGCAATTACGTTCATCGTTAAACTTTGGATATTTGCAGCCACTGGATGGTGATTATATATCACGTGTATATCGCTATTTCTTGGGCGGTGAAAGTTTGCGTGGTTTTGATGTTGCAGGTGTTGGTTCACGAAATTGGGCTTTTCAAACATATGCATTGGGTGGGTTATGGAAAATCAACGGTTCAACCCAGTTAAATTTCCCTGTATTTATTCCAGATGAATATCAGATAAAGGGATTTGTGTTTGCTGATTATGGTGTGTTGGGTAAACCACCACGTGATGAATATACATATACTCATCCTTATTATGGCACAAAAGATAATGATATCGATGATACAATCAGAACGTCTGTTGGTGTGGGGATTTACTGGAATACACCGATGGGACCAATGAACTTTTCATGGGGGTGGCCATTAAAGATGACAGAATATGATCGTGAACAAAGATTTTTACTGTCGTTTGAAACACAGTTTTAGTCTTGACGGTTGATATAGAATTTTCTTATAATCAGATAAAAGGGAAGGAGCAGCAAATGAAAAAAATTATACTTGGCTTTTTCGTCGCATTATGTTTGGCAGGTTGTGGTCAGGTTTATGATCGTGAACCAGTTGGTATTGGTTTCGATAATAACGAACTGAAACTTAGTCCATGCGCATGCATTATGGTATATCAGGCATAATACTTGATATATACAGGGGGGATTTTTGAAGTATCCAGACGATTTTGATACACCGACATTTCCTGCGGGTAAACAGATTGCTGTTTCTCGCACTGTATCTATTATAATAATGGTGGTGTTTTTATTGATAATGTTTGCGTGTGGTGGGTTGTTGTGGGTTCAAAAAAATATACGTGTGCATCCTTTTTTAGTTTCTGTAAATGATATCACAGGCCAGTGGGAAATCGTTGGACATCAGCATACAGATGTTAAAGAGATGACGACTGTACGTGCATTACAAGAATCTGTTATTGGAAAATTCTTGGAATATCGTTTCTTTGTTACAGATGATGAACAATTTAATTTGACCATATGGCAAACATGTGACAGAGGTAAACATTGCAATCCTGAACAAGATAATGAATTAATGGGCGATGAACCGTGTGCATTGTATTGTTTGTCTGGCGATGACGAGCATACATATTTTTCAAATAATATTGCCCCACAATATCAGCAAATATTTAACAAGGGCGAAACATGGCATCTGAATACGCAGTCTGTTGAAATGATTCCAATCAGTGCGATTACATCTGTGGGTGGTTTTTGGCAAATTCGTGCAACGATTAATTCTAATACACAGGGCGCAATAAAGATATTGGCGTATGTCAATGTATCACGTAATAACACATTGTATCCACAGACATTGGGATATTATGTTGCTAAATTTAATGCATACAGGATAGACTGATGAAAAAGTTTGTAATGCTGTTTTCTGGTATTTTATTACTGCTGATAATGTTTGCAGCATTGTTTTTATCGGGCCTGATATATGACACTGGTAAAAAGGCAACTGTTGATACATTCTTTTTTGCCCCAGATGACAGTTATGAACACAGGCCAAATGTTGCACCACCATCTGATTTGACAACTGATAATGTTCGCAACATGCTTATCAGTCGTTATATTACCGAATATTTTTATGTCGTTCCAGATGTGCAAAATGTGGAAAGTCGTATCAGGGGTGAAACTTCTCTGTATTCTATGTCCAGACATGGAACTGCGTTTGATACGTGGAAAACAGATGTTGCGCCCACAATAAAAAAGATGGCATCCGAAGGAAAATTGCGTTTGGTACAGTTAACAAATGTAACTAAGTCAGAGCATGAAAAAAACTATTGGATTGTTGAATATAATTTAATAACATGGGATAAACCAAACGATTTATCTGTTGTGCCAACGGTCACACCTGGTCAGCTTTATTTACACATGTTCTATGAACCGGGCATGCGTGAAAAGTTGGGCGAGGTACCAATCGAAGATCTGTTGGAAAAAGGGGAAGACCCTGCAATCGCATTCAGGTTTGGTGTTTGGACAGTCAGTTCGTATGGTGAATAAATATAGGCAAAAAAATGATATACAGGTTTTTTATCTTAATCGGTTTTATGTTTGCTTTTTTGATGCCTAATTTTGCAACGGCTGTTGTTGCAAATGCGTTTGATATGGAAGATTATGCAATTGTTGACAGCGAAGAAGTTGATATCACGACAGACGGTGTTGTGTTAAATATGGATGCTGATGCGGCAAATGTATCATCGTTTGATATTGCTGGCATTATGTTGGGAATGTCGTTTGATGATGTTCAAACATTGTTCTTTGATAATCGTGGTCTGTACACCCCCAGAAAGAAAAACAGCATAATTTATACAATTCACAACGATTGGAAATATAATTTAGATTATGAATGCAGAAATCAAGGAACTGTGATACCCACAGAATTAGAAAAGTGCATAAACAGTTTGGCACGTAATCGTGGACTATTGTATGCGTCTGAATTACATTTGGTGCGTGAAAATACAGGTGAAACGATTGTGGTATATTTTACCAGCAATGCCACAGACAATCGTGTGTGGCGTGTTGTTTACAATAATGACGTTAATGAGCAAGAAGGTGATGCAGAAAAATTCGCACGTCAGCGTGAAAACAAGATTCTTGCATTTTGGCAACATGTCCTGGAAAAATATGGTGCGCCTAATTCTGATTCAGACAAATGGCTGACCAGTTCGAATGCGTATGATCCAATGATGACGGCATATTATGGTGCGTTGGATTTGGTGGACAATGGACGTAATGCATCAGATCAGTCAAAAAATATTCAAGATGCACGTGAAAACTTTAGGGCAAAACCATATGCGTTCTGATACGTCATATACCAAGGGTTTATTTGCAGAATTTATTGCCCGTATGTATTTACGATTTCATGGCTATCGCATTGTTTGTTCCAGATATATTACGGGCCGTAATACCAATCGTGCAGAAATAGATATTATTGCACGCCATAAAAACACCTTGGTTTTTATAGAGGTTAAAAATCGTTCCAGTATTCAAAATGCGTGGGATGCAATTACACCACATCAGGCTGTACGGTTACGTCGTGCCGCAGAAACATATATCGCCCGGCATCGGTGGATGGGTGATGCACGGTTTGATGTTATATTTGTTTGCGCCCATCGTGTGCATTGGATAAAAAATGCGATATAATTATTGCATACAAGAAACCTTTCCTATATAATCTTTAATGTAGATTAACCCAAAAGGAGAAAGCATGAAAAAAATTATGTTAGCATTGTTTGCAGTATTAACTCTGTCTGCATGTGGTGGTTATTATAAATCAGGAAACTGTGAATATGAATTCTTGTTACACAAAGATATTTCTATTTCAAAAATCGTTGGCAATATGACTGGCGGTTGTTAATAAAAAGCCCCACATTTGTGGGTTTTTTATTTCAAGAAAAATCCCCCAGCTGGGGGATTTTTTATTTTGCAAAACTATAATCCATTTCCAGATGGTTTGGATTGTATGTGCCGTTCATGATGGCAAGTGTATCTTCAACGATAACCAATTCTTCGTTTGTTGGTATCATGAATACTTTGACCTTGCTGTCTGGTGTGCTGATTTCTGTTTCATCAACACCCAATCGTGCCAATGATTTTGCATTTTTTTCAACGTCCAGTTTAATGCCCAATTCTTCCAACCCGGTACAGAATTTTTCACGCAAGAATTCATCGTTTTCACCAACGCCTGCGGTAAAGATAATTGCATCAACATGGCCCAGTTCTGCCATATATGCACCGATGTATTTTTTTACATTATGTACTTCGGTATCGATTGCCAGACGGCACAAATCGTTTGTAGATTTATTTTCTTCTACGTCACGACGATCGACAAAGCATTCTGTAATACCCTTTAATCCTGAATCTTTGCTAAGATGGGTTTGCATTTGTGCAGGTGTCAGTTGCAATTGTTCCATAACGTACAGAACGACACCTGGGTCTAAATCGCCTGGGCGTGTTCCCATTGTCAAACCTGATAATGGTGTCATGCCCAACGAAGTATCAACAGAAACGCCATTACGGATTGCAGTTGCAGATGCCCCAGAACCGATGTGCATTGTGATAAAGTTGCAATCTTTTGCATCTTTGCCCAACATTTTTGCAGCACGTTTTGAAACATACAAATGGCTGGTTCCATGGAAGCCATATCGACGTACGCCTAATTCTGTGTACCATGCCATTGGCACTGCATAGCGATATGAATAATCTGGCATTGTTTGATGGAATGCTGTATCAAATACTGCTACTTGCTTTGCGTTTGGCAACAACTGTTGTGCGGTCATAATACCACGCAGTGCAGGTGGGTTATGTAATGGTGCCAACGGTGACAATTTATCGATTGTTTTGATAACTTCGTCTGTGATTTCAACAGAAGATGCGAATTTATCGCCACCCATAACAACACGATGACCAACGCCCTTGATTTCGTTCAAGTCAATAGATGCCTCTCTTAACATCATCAAGACGTTATTCAATGCTTCGTCATGATTCTGCATAGAAACGACTTTCTTTTGTTTTGTGCCATCTGGGTACTTTTGTGTCAAGAAAGAATCAGTCAAGCCGATTTTTTCAACGTTACCACCAACAACAACAGTTTTAGTGTCTGCGTCAAAAACCTGATACTTCAGGGACGAAGAACCGCAATTTAATGCAAGTACGTACATGTGAAATCCTTTTTTTCTTCGACCATCAGCATAGCAAAGGTATTTTTTATTTTCAACAGTAAACTCGGTATAAAATGCGCCAATTTTCATCATTTATGTTTGTTTTGGCGCTTGTGACCCTGTGATGGACCCAAAATGTCCCAGAATCTATGGCCAAGACGATATTTAAACCTGTGTTTTCGTGTGTTGGTGTTGGGCTTGGGTTGTTCCGATTGCCGATACCCCA
>JAFOXU010000089.1 GCA_017425725.1 Alphaproteobacteria bacterium
TGATTACACGTTTGACATCTGAATCAGGGTTCCCAACATTTGCAATGCAACCTGTGGACTTTGCACAGTTGTATGCCCAGAAAAACCAAAAATAAATTATAATAATTTATTTTAAAAATCTGCTTATAATAATTCATCTGTGGACGGTCCCGATGGCTCATGTAACTTTTGTACACTACACCATCGGGACCGTTCCGCATCTAAATCATTCTAATTTATTTTTACGCTAATCACTAATTTGTGATTGGCGTTTTTTTGTGATATAATATACAGACTATGGGAAGAGAGATATATATTTCAGTCGGCAGTAAAGTAAATGGGTTTTCGTTTGCAAATCTGGGGATGTTTACCGGATTCGCAGACGGTATTTATAATGCTGTTTATTCGCTGGTTATCTTGGAGATTTTTCGCAGCAGTGCGATTGTCGGTGTTTATGTGGCAATTTATTCTGTTTTCTGTTTGATTGTTGGGCTGTTTGCAAATGAACTGTTTCGTGTTTTTTCCAAGGTGCGTGTGTTTTATTTTGCAATGCTGATGGTGGCTATTTGTTATGCGATGATGAGTTTTTCTATTCTGCCACGTACGTTCGTTATTCTTGATTATACAACAGGATTTGCAACAACATTGATTGCTGTGTTGATTCCGCTATTTATGTCTGATTTTTCAAAAAATATTGGTATGGCACGATTAAATGCCAGGTATCATTTGTGGGGAAATGCGGGGGCGTTAATTGCGCCAAGTGTTGCTGTGTTAATCGCAAATCATTTTGGAAATAGGGCGGCATTCTTTGGTTCTGCTGTTATTTATTTGTTGGGTTGGATGACGTTTAAATATTTTAGAATCGTTCAAGAAGATAAACAGATAAAGCCAGTTAGCCCCAGACGTACATATCGTGCATTGATAAAAAATGCGGTTGCGTTTTTTAGGTTGCCTGGGATGTTGCGTGCGTATTTGGTTAATTTTGGATATTATTCGTTGCGTGCGCTTCGCATTTTGTATGTTCCAATATTGGTTATTGAAAATGGCTTTTCAAAAGACACATTGGCTGTTGTGTTAACTGTTGGAATTATTCCGTATTTAGTGCTAAGTGAAATAATGGGTCGTGCTGTGCGAAAGTATGGAAAAACATTATGGTTAATGCTGGGATTTGGGTCGTTTTCTGTGTTGGCTGCATGTGCCGCATTTGCAACTGGTTTTCCGTTGTTGGCGATATTTGTTTTATGGCAAATATCGGGGGCGTTTATGGAGCCAGTGCATGATTTGTTGTTCTTTGATGGTGTTCAAAAATCGCAACAATCACGGTTTTATGGCGTATTCAGAACCAGTGTGAATTTGCCTAGTGTTATTATCCCAATGATTGGGGCAGGGGTTATAACTTTGTTTGGTACAACGGCCGCTGTTTGGACGGTCAGTGCGTTTGTTGGTGCGTTTGTTATGTTGATTTTGGTGCCGCATAAAAAATAACTTATTTTATTGCTTTTTGCGTGTGTTCTTTGTATGATTTTGTTAAGAAAAAAAGGGGAAAATTATGGCAAAGAAAGAAGTTAGCAAAGATACAGGTGCGCCGGCAAAAAATCCTGCGCTGGAATCTGCATTGGCACAAATTCAAAAACAGTTTGGCAAAGAAGCGATTATGAAAATGGGTGACGGTTCCCAACAAAATATCGAGGCGATATCAAGTGGTTCATTGGGATTGGATATTGCATTGGGTATTGGCGGTTATCCAAAGGGCAGAATTGTTGAAATTTATGGACCGGAAAGTTCTGGTAAAACAACGCTGGCATTACATGCTGTGGCAGAGTCACAGAAAAAAGGCGGAACATGTGCGTATATTGATGCGGAAAATGCACTGGACCCAAGTTATGCGAAAAAGTTGGGTGTTGATGTTGCGAATTTAATTATTTCACAACCTGATTCTGGGGAACAGGCATTGGAAATTGCAGATACACTGATTAAGTCAGGTGCGGTTGATGTTGTTGTAATTGATTCTGTTGCGGCATTGGTGCCCAAGGCAGAATTAGAAGGTAATATCGGTGATTCTTTTGTCGGTACAACCGCAAGATTGATGTCACAGTCGTTAAAGAAATTGGCAGGTTCTGTATCTCGCAGTAATACGTTGCTGATATTTATCAATCAAATTCGTATGAAAATCGGTGTTATGTTTGGTAATCCAGAAACAACATCTGGTGGTAATGCGTTAAAGTTCTATGCGTCTGTACGTCTTGATATCCGTCGTACAGGTCAGATTAAAGATAAAGAAAATATTATCGGTAATGAAACAAGGGTCAAGGTTGTAAAGAACAAGGTTGCACCACCATTCCGTACCGTTGATTTTAAAATTATGTATGGCGAAGGTATTTCAAGAATCAGTGAAATCTTGGATATGGGTGTCAAATATGACTTGATTGAAAAGGCTGGCAGTTTCTATTCGTATAACAGTGAACGTATGGGTCAGGGCGAGGCGAATGCACGTCAATGGCTAAAAGAACACGAAGATGTTCAACAAGCACTGTTAGAAAAAATTATGGCACGTGCATCTGGTATTGCCGAAGAAATGACAACAGGTCCAATTGACGATGATGATGTGTCTGATTTAGATGCGGAA
>JAFOXU010000154.1 GCA_017425725.1 Alphaproteobacteria bacterium
ATATCAGATCCGTTACCATCCAGATTCGCTATATCAAAACCAAAATCATTTCCACCATTTTTATCTGAACAATATGATGGTGCCTGTGTTTGACTACACTTTGATGTATCATACATTCCATGTGCGTGACACCACTCTGTTGCCTCGTCTGCTGTCCATGTGTTATCTTTTGATGCCTCTTGCCATGAAACACAGTTCATAACTTTTTCTGCATCTGTTAATTTGAACGCTTCGGAAACGTCTTTACCTTTGTTTGCAACCAATAATGCCAATTCACCAGAAACCTTAATCAATTCTTCGTTTGCTGTTTCCAGTGCGGCTTCTGCCTCTGCAAATGCCTTGACACGACCGGCGCATCCGCATCTGCGTTGTGCCTGATTACGTGCAGTACAGATTTCATCCATACATGTGTAATATGATTCCAAGCAATTGCTGTACGCATCAGCAGAAATCATCCCAGTGCTGGAATCAATAATGTTTGAATAATTACCTGTATACAGTTTTGTATTCAAGTATGAATATGTTGATGTTGGGGTTGATTTTGAACCACGAATTGCACTGCCCTGCAGGGAAACACGTGCGTTATTCGCAGCATCTGTTGTTGCAGTTCTGGCACGTACAGTACGTGTTTTTGTTGCACCCGCACGTTTTACAGCAGCGTTCTGACGTGATACAACATTGCGACTGGGGGCAGATGTTACGTTTGTGTTACGTGTCGTCACAGCATTTGCACGTGGGTTTTGTACCCCAGCACGTGAAACAACATTACGTTGTGCAACACCACGAGAATTTGTCATTTGATTACGTGCAGAATTGATAATTGCGCTGCGTGCCACAGTTGCACGATTTGTTGTTTGTCTGTTACGTGGGCTGGCACGACCAGATGTACGGGCGTTTGTACCTGCACGCTGTGCCTGAGGGGCCATCAAAGCAGGGTCGATTACCGGTGCAACCGGATCTGCAAATACTGCACGCATCGACAAGAATGTCGAACATACAAAGAACGCACCCGCCAACAAGAAAACTGTACTAACAGCACTCTTTAATGATTTTGCAACCGTTTCTGTTTTCATGAACATATCTCCCTGTGTTCCGAGAATCCCCAGAATTCCAACCTTTTACATACTGCGCACGGCACAATATGCCTTTATCATTTATTTGATTATATCAATTTTTTGGTGGTCTGTAAACAATAAATAAAAGACTTGTTTTATATTGTTTGATGCTTGAATTTTCTTTTTATTTTGATAGCATAGGTTGCGAATAAATTTTATACAAACAGGACAAAACATGAATATCGAACTTGGTAAAAATATTAGCCCACGTGAAATCGAAACCAGAATCCAAGAATTCTGGGATAAAAATAATTTTTGGGCGAACGATGTAAATTCAGAAAAACAACCATTTTGCATTATGATGCCACCGCCAAATGTTACTGGTAATTTACATATGGGGCATGCGTTGGATAATGTTCTGACAGATATTATGTGCCGTTATAAACGTATGGCTGGGTTTGATGTCTTGTGGCAGCCTGGAACCGACCACGCATCAATCGCAACACAGTTGCTGGTTGAACGTGACTTGTCAAAACGTGGCATAAATCCACACGCATTAACTGTTGCAGAAAAGTTAGATTATGCCTGGAAATGGAAGGCTGATAAGGGTGGCCAAATTATGAATCAGTTGCACATCTTGGGTGTAACACCTGCGTGGAATCGTGAAAGATTTACAATGGATGCCGGGTTGTCTGCTGCGGTTACAAAATTGTTTGTAAAAATGTATAACGAAGGCTTGATTTATCGTGAAAAACGCCTTGTTAACTGGTGCCCCAAACAACAGACATCTGTTTCTGATTTAGAGGTTGAAACACGTGATGAAAAAGGTAAGTTTTATTACTTTAATTATCAGTTGGTTGATGGCGGTGTAATTGAAATCGCAACAACACGTCCTGAAACACTGTTTGGTGATCAGGCAATTGCAGTTCACCCTGAAAACGAAAAGTTAAAACACCTGATTGGGAAAAAAGCAATTATTCCATTAACAGATATCGAAATTCCAATTATCGGTGACGAACACGCAGACCCAGAAAAAGGTACAGGGGCTGTAAAAATTACACCTGCACATGACTTTGATGATTACGAGGTTGGATTACGTCATAACCTGACACCTGTTTGCATATTAACACCAGATGCGAAGTTGAATGATAATCCTGTTGTGCCAGAAAAATATCGTGGCATGGACAGATATGCCGCACGTGCCGCCGTTCTGGAAGATATCGAAGCAGCAGGATTATTAGTAAAGGTTGAAGATAAAATTATTCCAACACCATATTCAGAACGTGGTGGTGTTCCTGTTGAACCATATTTAACAGACCAATGGTTTGTTGATGCAGAAAAGCTTGCAATACCTGCAATTAAGGCCGTAGAAGAGGGCAAAATCAAATTTATGCCAGACCACCGTTATAACTTGTTTATGGCATGGATGAAAAACATCCGCCCATGGACAATTTCACGTCAATTGTGGTGGGGGCATCATATACCTGCATGGTATGACGAAGAAGGTAATGTATATGTTGCAGAATCAGAAGAAGAAGCAATCAAACAATCTGGTGGTAAAACATTGACA
>JAFOXU010000102.1 GCA_017425725.1 Alphaproteobacteria bacterium
GTCATCCCAAATGGGCATGCAATTGAATTTCGTATAAATGCCGAAGATCCAGAAACATTTATTCCAAACCCTGGAAGAATTACGTTGTATGCACCATCTGGCGGACTGGGCGTTCGTGTAGATAGTGCTGTTTACACAGGATATACAATTCCACCAACATACGATTCTATGATTGCAAAATTGATTGTACATGCACAAAACAGACCGGCGTGCATTATGCGTGCAACACGTGCATTGGATGAATTTGTTATCGAAGGTGTAAAAACAACCATCCCATTACAAAAGAAGTTGTTAAACAACAAAGATGTGAAACAATTAAACTTTGATAATCATTGGTTGGAAAACTTTTTAAAGAAAGATTAAAAAAAGCCGGCAAATACCGGCTTTTTTATTATCTTATTAAATATTTGCAATTTGGTTTTTGTTTGTTATAATATTTCTCGCTTGGGTGGTTAGCTCAGTTGGTTAGAGCGTTACGTTGACATCGTAAAGGTCGTTGGTTCGAGTCCAATACCACCCACCATGAATTTTTAAGGAAAAACAAATAATGCGAATGCAAATCTAATCTTAAATAAAAAATCAACGGGAATCGATGGACGCCCCCGTTGGCGTCTATTTTTTTAAGAATACAGGCAAAGGAAAAACAACATGGCAAAAAAATATTTAGTAACATCTGCATTACCATACGTAAACGGCGAATTGCACTTGGGACATTTGATCGGATGCTATTTACCAAGTGATGTTTATGCACGTTTTTGCCGTGCGATGGGTCGTGATGTTTTATTTGTCTGTGGTGCGGACGAGCACGGAACACCCGCAATCGTTGGGGCCGCAGCAGAAAATTTGCCTGTGATTGAATACAACAATAAATATTATGAAAAACATTTGAAATCTGTTCGTGATTTTAATTTGTCTTTTGATTTATATGGACGCACACACACAGACAAACAAGAAAAATTAATTCATGAATTATTCACACGCCTTGACGAACAAGGATTAATCGAAGAACGTGAAACAATTCAGCCTTTTTCTGTTGATGACAATATGTTTTTGGCAGATCGTCAACTGGTTGGCACATGCCCAAAGTGCGGTTTTGAAAATGCACGTGGTGACCAATGCGACAAATGCAGCGCAACATACGAAGCAACTGAATTATTAAACCCACGCAGCACTATTTCAAACAGTAATAATATCGAATACAGACCTACAAAAAACCTGTTCTTTTTGGCATCTAAAATTGAAAACAAATGGAAAGAATGGTTGGCAGAACATGCACCAAAATGGTCAAAATCAGCCGCTGCAATTGCACGTGGATGGGCAAACGAAGGTTTACATGATACATCTATTACACGTGATTTATCATGGGGTATTCCTGTTAATAAGCCTGGTTATGAAAACAAGGTTTTCTATGTTTGGTTTGACGCACCATGGGGATATGTTTCTATATCACAGGCTGCAAACGATAATTGGGCAGACTGGTGGAAAAATTCAGATACGCACTATGCACAATTTATGGGCAAAGATAATGTTAAATTCCACTCTGTTTTCTTTCCAGAACAACAATTGGCAATGAATGACAATTGGAAAACTGTTGATATGCTAAAAGGAATGAACTTCTTGAATTTTGAGGGTGGTAAATTCTCGAAATCACAACAGCGTGGCATTTTCTTGGACAGCGCAATCGATATTGCACCATCTGATTATTGGCGCTATGCATTGTTGGCAAGCGCACCTGAAACAGATGATACAGATTTTACAATCAATCGCTTTGCAGATATTGTAAACAAAGACCTGAATGGTATGTTGGGAAATTTTGTAAGTCGTGTATGTAAATTGACCCAGAAAAATTTTGGAAATAACGTTCCAAAGTCGGGCGATAAAAACGAGGAACTCGAATCTGAAATAAATGCAAAATTATCCGAATTAACAAATGCACTGGATGCATGTGAGTTTAGAAGTGCAATCGTTGCATTACGTGGATTGTATGCAATCGGTAACGAATATATGACCAAGATGGAACCATGGGCGTTGGTTAAAACTGGCGACACAGAAGGTGCAGCCGCTGTATTAAACGAATGTATGCAGATGATTGATTTATTCGCACGTGTGTCACAACCATTTATCCCAGATGCTGCGACAAAAATGCAAAATGTTTTTGTAAACAAACATGATTTTTCTTGGCCAACAAAATATGAACACCGTATAAACGATGGCGATGAATTTGTTGTACCTGAAAATCTGTTCAATCGTATTGATGACGATATGGTTACAATGCTGACTGAAAAATACGTTCCAAAAAAACCTGACACAACACCAAAACCAATCGTTGCAGAAATTGTAACTGTTGAAAACCATCCAACACGTGATGATTTGCATGTATTAAGTGTTAATTGTGGCGCAGATAAAAACGTACAAATTGTATGTGGCGCACCAAATGTA
>JAFOXU010000129.1 GCA_017425725.1 Alphaproteobacteria bacterium
ACTTTGGTGCAATTGATATGCAGATGCTGATTAACAAGGCCGCATCCCGTGGACCAGATTGGGTAAACCACCTGCAACGTCGTGGTAATGGCACAATAAACAATATCACCAATCGCCCTGCCCGTGGCGAAAGATGTATAAAATTTGCACGCAAAATACAAACATACATCCGTGCACCGTACGCATGGAACAAACCGAACATGTTGGGATTAAAAATAGTTGTAAAGATTCCACAGCGTTTAAAAAAATCAAATATATAAAAATCCCCTGTTGGGGATTTTTATTTTATAAAATCTTCTATTCTGCGCTTATATTTTTTTGCCCGCCCATTACACGGATTGTCACATACACCATGGTAATAAACATCTGCAACAATATCTTTTGCCACATCAATATCTTTTTCATCCGATAAATCACGGACTTTACGCATCATAGTAATTATAAACGGCCATAAAAATTCACGATTAAAGTGTTTAAATTCCGATGCAGTGGCATTTTCTTTATATAAATCATACGAAACCTTTAACCCGTGCGCCACCGATTTCACCATAAACAAATTCTTGGCAGAATTTAGCGAACTGGATACATTTGGCATATAAAAATATAGTGGCGCATCCATCATAACAGTTTTTGGTCGTGACAACAACACAGACACCCACCATGGAAAATCTTCGATGATAATCCCCTTGATAAATGGAATATTTTTGACTAATTCTGCACGATACAATGCCAACACAGGATAACAATGACGTCTGGTTGGACGTTTTACATGCATTGATCTGTTTTTTTCTGTGGCATGAAAAATAGCATTTTTTAACGTTTTTACACGAACCTTGTTATATTTCTTATTTCTTTTTTCTGGTAAAATTCCAGAAATATCATATCCCTGTGATATTTTTTTCTGCAACGCATCATGAAATTTAACATCATGATTAAACATGACCATATCTGCATTTTTTTCCGTTGCAGCCATATACGTCAGTTCCAATGTTTGTGTATGAATAAAATCATCACTGTCCAAGAATAAAATATATTCCCCAGCGGCCTTTTTCAATCCAACATTTCTGGCATCAGATTGTCCACCATTTTCCTTGTCTATAACGACAAAGCGTTTATCTTTTTTTGCATATTCACGTGCAATTTTACCAGATTTATCGGGGCTGCCATCATTAACACATATCGCCTGCCAGTCTGTAAATGTTTGATTTTGCACACTGTCCAGACATCGACGTAAATATTTTTCAACATTATATATCGGTA
Organism: Alphaproteobacteria bacterium; assembly: GCA_017425725.1. GTDB lineage: Bacteria > Pseudomonadota > Alphaproteobacteria > Rs-D84 > Rs-D84 > Enterousia. Next base: position 1,261 of record JAFOXU010000129.1, read on the forward strand.
TAATTATTGAAATTTTTGGATTTTTTTTCATTACTGCTTTCCCACAAACTTTACAATATCTTCACGTAACTTAACTGCCCATTTATACGGCGGATTTTCCAGTGCGCCAATATTATACAAATCGCTAAAACATTGACGAGCATCTATAATATCTGCATCTGATTCTAAATACTTTAACTTGCGGAAAGCCCACTTTATAAAAAACCATTTAAACTTTTTATTCCATTGTTCCATCTGATATTCTGTTGCATTTTCTTTGTATGCCAGATACGCATCTTTAATACCAGCGCACAAACTTTTCATTATACGCAATTGTTTTGCACCCAATACAATACCGCCAAAGTTTGGTATATAAAAATACAATGGTAATGGCGCAATTGTAACACGTGGATTACGTAACATAACCCTGCTCCACCATGGGAAGTCTTCAAACAAAATACCTTTGATAAACGGAATATCTGCAATTAATTCACGCTTATACAAATTTTTCCAAACCTGACAATGCTTTATCAACCAATGACGTTTTGGATTAAATTTATTATGCGTTTGTTCTGTTGCATATTCATAAACATCATTTGTTACACGTGTTTTAATTTTATTCAGATTATATTTTTTATGAATCGCACGTGGCACGACATTGTCTGTATCCAATCCCAATTTATGACGGACCATCAATTGTGGTCGATAAATCCTGTCGTATGTAAACGATACGATATCCGACCCGTCACGCAATGCCAATGAATACGCAATTTCCAATGTTTGCGGATGAATAAAATCATCACTATCAATATACAAGATATAATCACCAACTGCGTGTGGCATACCTGCATTTCGTGCATCTGACAGGCCACCATTTTCCTTGTCTATAACAACAAAGCGTTTATCACGTGCCGCATATTCACGTGCAATTTCGCCCGATTTATCAGGACTGCCATCATTAACACATATCGCCTGCCAGTCTGTAAATGTCTGATTTAACACACTGTCCAAGCATCGTCTCAGGTATTTTTCAACACCATACATTGGAATAATTATTGAAATTTTTGGCATATCTTTTCCTATTTTATTTATACATATTAATTATCGCTTCTGCGAAAGAGCCTTTAATTGGCTTTTCAGAACCACGATATGTCAACTTTTGAAAAAACGAACCACTTGTAACCTCGTCAAACAGTTGCTGATTAAATGGTTTATCATGATAATCCCACCACAATGCATGCGTCGGATCTTGGTCAACATGTGGCATTTTTTCGAAATATTTTTTTGCACGTTCATCATTTAAAACCAATGTTTTAAATAACAATTGGTGCATAAAATAATCAAAATTAGAATTTTCATGTTTCCAATATTCTAATATCATTGCCCGCCATGCCGCCAACAGATACGCCCCTTTACGTGCACGGATAAAGCAATTTTGCATAAACGAATATGGGCTGCCAACATTTTTCCCTGCCAAATACACAAAGAAGTCTTCATCTTCAATCCACTGTGGAATTTCACTCGTTGCCAATCCTGTTGAATCCAACCAATAGCCACCATGTTGATACAGCAATTCAACACGACAAATATCCGCAAAATGCGCATGCGCAATTTTACCTTCTTTGCGTTTTTTCATGATATAGTCTGGTAAAGTAATGTAATCAAACACAGTCTTTTCATCCAGAACAACCAATTCTTGTTTACAATTTTTACGAACACTGCGGAAACAGGCCTGAACAAGAGGTGGCGCCTTGTCTTCACCCTGCAACCACAATGTAAAAATCTTATCATTTTTATCATTATTGATAACTTTTACTTCTGGCACGGCCTCCACAACATGTAAATATCTTTTAAAATATTTTGGTATAACCTGTGAAATAACATCACTGCGCACAATACGTCTGTGCACACGTGAACGCCATGGCCAGTTTAAAATATGTCCACGTATCGCAATATTTGTCATTGCGAAAAATCTTGCTATGTTCATACACATCCCCTTTGTTTTATCAATATCAACATGCCCAGTCTGTACAACTGG
>JAFOXU010000164.1 GCA_017425725.1 Alphaproteobacteria bacterium
ATCTATCAATATAGAAAAATGTAATTTTTTTGTATTTTTCGCTTTACTTTTCAGAAAGGGGATTTTCTGCCTGTTACAGCAGATAAACAGAATCGGGTGTTTAATACCAATACATGTTTTGTGTCAAGAAAACCGACTTTTACGATTCGAAAAAACGTATTTTTTACAAAATATTGATAAAAATTTATCGATTCAACACTATATCTTGATTTTTTTGTTGTTTTTCGAATCGACAGTTTTAGGTTGTTTTTCTTATAAAATATCAGTATATTCATTGGTGTATATACCATGGTGGTATGTATAAAAACTTAACTTAACAAAGGCATTATTATGATTGCTAAGAATATATATGAAATGCTGCAAGATGTATGTACTCGGAACAAAGACGGTATTTTCTTTGTCAGACAGAACGAAACCTATGCAGATTTGTTAAAAAAAGTGAAACAGCGTGCTGTATTATTGGCAAAACGTTTCAAAATCAAAAAAGGAGATACTGTCGCAATCTTATCTGGCAACACACCAGACTTTTTGCGTACATACTTCGCAATTACATCCCAGGGTGCCAAGGCACTGATGTTGGATACAGGATTACAAACGACTGAACATATCAATATGATGAAGCGTACAAACTGTAAACTGACATTGGCGCAGAAACACTATTTCATAGAAGATGCACCATGCGAAATGTTTGATATTGAAAATATTGACGATACAGACGAAAACGAATTTGTTATGTGTGACACTGAACGCAGTGATATTGCACAGTTGTCATTCACGTCTGGTTCAACCGGTAACCCAAAGGTTGTTGGACTGACCCATGAAAATTTGTTGTCATTATGTGATGGGGCGCAATTCTATAAAGATGTTATCCTGCCGGGATATACATTTTATGGATTCTTGCCACTGTATCACATATATGGCGTGGTAATTAACATTATTGTACCAATTGCATTACAGGGAAAACTGTTGTTGCAACCTGTGCTGAAGCCACAAGAATTTATCAAAGACTTTAAACAATACAAACCAGAAGTTATCCCGGCCGTTCCACGTATTTGGGAAGTATTCTATAAGAAAATCGTAGATACAGCCAAAGACAAACACGTCTGGACATTGATGCGTATCGTTGTTGCAATGCGCAAGATATTGCGTGCAATTGGTCTGGGTGTGATTGTAGACAAGGTTACCAAACCTGTACATGATGCATTTGGAGGCAATACCAAAGTATTGGTATCCGCAGGTGCGACACTGAAACCATCAATTCGCAAATTCTATGAAAAAATGGGATTTGTTGTTGGCGACTGCTATGGCTTGACAGAAACAACAGGACCTGCAAACTTTAACTTTGCGTTCCGTCGTGCAAATGGTTCGATGTATTATGCCGGTCCATTGCTGGGTAACGAAATTCAAATTCATAACCCCGATAAACATGGGGTTGGGGAAATTTGGGTTCGTGGAAATATGGTTATGCCAGGATATGTTGAAAACGATTCTGCAAATGCCGAAGCATTTGAAGACGGCTGGTTCAAGACAGGTGACATTGGTTGCTTGGATAAATATGGCCGTCTGCAGGTCAAGGGACGCATGAAACAAGTTATCGTTCTGGACAGTGGTAAAAACGTTTACCCAGATGAACTGGAAGACCTGTATATGCAAAAT
>JAFOXU010000004.1 GCA_017425725.1 Alphaproteobacteria bacterium
AATCGGTATTTTACCAGAAGCGGAATTGGAAAAATACGTAATTCTGGGCGAAGTTGGCTTGGATGGCGCAATTGTAAAAACAGATGCTGTTTTGCCGGCCAGTGTTTGGGCAAATAATAATGGTCTTGGAATCATATGTCCTGGTGACCAAGGGGCCGAGGCACGTTGGGCAGGGCACAATAATATATTGGCGCCATTTCATGTTGTGCAATTAATAAATCATTTCAAAGGAACTCAGATTTTGCCGTTGCCAGAATTAACAACGCCAGACACCATCAGCAATTCAAAATTAGACATGGCCGAGGTTCGTGGTCAAGAATCTGCGAAGCGTGCATTGGAAATTGCTGCGGCCGGTGGTCATGCGATGTTGATGGTGGGACCTCCTGGGTCTGGTAAAACAATGTTGGCATCACGATTGCCGACAATTATGCCAGAAATGACCGCATCAGAAATATTGGAAACGTCAATAATTTATTCTATTGCAGGTCAATTAAATAATAAATCTTTGATGTCATCCAGACCGTTTCGCAGTGTGCATCATACATCAAGTCCTGTTGCATTGGCTGGTGGTGGTTCTGATGCGCGTCCTGGGGAAATTTCATTGGCGCATAATGGGGTGTTATTTTTAGATGAATTGCCTGAATTTAATCGTGCAACGCTTGAAATATTGCGTCAGCCGATGGAGTCTGGACGTATTTTGATTTCTCGTGCCCGCAGAAATGCAACATATCCTGCGTGCTTTCAATTGATTGCTGCGATGAATCCGTGTCCATGTGGTCATCTGGGTAATGCTGCGCTATCTTGTTCCAAGGCGCCACGTTGTGCCGAAGCATATCAGAACAAGATTTCTGGTCCATTGTTGGACAGAATTGATTTGCATGTTGATGTTGATGCGGTAAATCCATGGGAAATGAATAATGACACAACACCCCGTGAAACAAGTGCCCAAATCAGACAACGTGTTGTTGCTGCACGTGATAAGCAGATTTTACGTCAGGGCAAGGTTAATGCATTGCTAGATGGTGCAGAACTGGAACAGTTTGCCACACTTGATGACGAGATGACTGCATTTTTAAACAGCGCTGCGGAAAAGATGGGTATGTCTGCACGTGGCTATAACAGAATAAAACGTCTGGCACGTACAATTGCAGATTTGCGTGGTTCTGATAATATCGCCATGTCCGATTTAGCCGAAGCGTTATCATACCGACCAATCAATCGTGGAAAATACGGTGTAAAGATTTAAAAAAATCCCCATGTTGGGGATTTTTATTGTTCCGGTGTACGTTGCTTGTCTTTTATCCAACGTGTTATTTGGTCGCCATACATTTTATATTTTTTTGCCGCCTCTGCAATGCTTGTTTCAGATGCGTATTGTATAATTTCTTCTTTTTGTTCATTTGAAAATATACGATGTTTACGGGGTTTGTACACACGATATATACTGTTCCAGTATTGAATTGTTGAACGTGGCAGATTGTATTTATATACTGCCTTAATCATTGAATTTTCTTTTACAAAATTCAGCACAGTTAATTTAAATATTTCATCTTGCAGTGTGAATTCTTTTTTATGTGTAACTTCTGTACGTTCTGCATTTGGATTATATATATGAAATTTTTTATTCCATTCTAACAATGTATGGGTGTCGACATTAAATTCACGTTCTGCACCCGTCAACGTATGCATATTTGCGTAAATCAGCATTTTTTTCTTTTCTTCATCGGTAAAAAAGCGAATTTGTTTTACATTACAAATCTTGTATTCGTCGTTCCAGCGATATATTGTTCTTAAATCAATGCCGTAATCTTTGGCGGCCTGTTGCATAGATTTAATTTTTTTCGCATGATACAACGCTTCTTTTTTAAATTCTTTTGTATGTGCCATATTCACACTCCTGTTACAAGATAATATAATTACAATAAATAAATTTGTCAAGTAATTGAAGGCTGTATATATACTTTTTCATATTGTATTATTTGAATAATTTTTCTATAATTGTGGTATGAAAAACACACCGGACTTATTCACTTTATCAGAACACAAAGAACTGTTAGACAAGTTAAAGGCATGGGATATTGCGTATCATCAAAATGATGCGCCAATTGTTGACGATGCAACGTATGATGCTGCTAAAAAGCGTGCATTGGAAATCGAAGAAATGTATCCAGAATTGGCAACGTATGGTGCGTCAACGCATGTTGGTGCGGCTGTTTCTGATAAATTTAAATCTTTTCCGCACAGTGTACCGATGTTGTCTATATCTGACGTGTTTGATGAACGTGATGTGGCTGATTGGTATAACAAATTAACGACCCATGACGTATTTATTGAATTAAAGGTTGATGGCGTATCGTATGCCGCACGATATGAAAATGGTGTTTTGGTGCGTGGACTGACACGTGGCAGTGGCGTTATGGGCGAAGATATAACGGAAAACCTAAAAACAATACCTGATATACCACAAAAATTATCTGGCAAATTCCCAGATGTTATTGAAATCCGTGGCGAAGTTTATATGCAGCGCAGTGATTTTATCGCACTGAATGCAGAATCAGAAAAACAATTTGCAAATCCACGTAATGCAGCAGCGGGTTCGTTGCGTCAACTAAATCCACAAATTACTGCCACCAGAAAACTTAGTGCGTTTGCATATACGTATGGTGAAATATCTGAACGTGACTTTTCGACCCAGTCGGAATATTTTGACCGTTTGGAATCATGGGGATTTAAAACAACACGTACATGGGCACATCACGCACATAACATGGATGAAATTCAGCAGATATATAACGACACAATGCTGATACGCCCAGAAATACCATTTGATATTGACGGTCTGGTGATAAAGGTTAATGATATCACAACCCAAGAACGAATGGGTGCCCGTGCCAACAGC
>JAFOXU010000013.1 GCA_017425725.1 Alphaproteobacteria bacterium
ATCGTTTTTGGCAGACCAACCTGATGTAATTTCAAAGTTGGACCAGATACGATAACTGAACGACCGGAATAGTCAACACGTTTACCCAACATGTTCATACGGAAACGACCAGACTTACCACGCAATGAATCAGACAATGATTTCAGTGGGCGACGGTTCTGAGATACCATTGGACGTGCCTTGTGGCCATTGTCAAACAATGAATCAACCGCTTCTTGTAACATGCGTTTTTCGTTACGGATAATAATATCAGGTGCATGCATTTCCATAAAACGTTTCAAACGATTGTTACGGATAATTACACGACGATATAAATCGTTCAAGTCAGATGCAGCAACATGCCCCGCATCCAATGTTACCAATGGACGCATATCTGGTGGGATTACTGGGATAATATCCGGCAGCATCCATGCTGGTTCTGTTTTAGAATCCAAGAAAGATTCAACCAATTTTAATTGTTTGATGATACCTTTGCGTTTTGCTTCGGATTTAGTATCTGCCAATTCTGCACGCAAGCGTGTACGTTCATCGCCCATATCCAGATTTGCGATGATGTTGCGTACGCCTTCGGCACCGATACCAACACGGAATGCATCTGCGCCAAATTCTTCGACAGCAGATTGATATTCATCTTCGCTGATAACATCATATTGTTTCAAGTTTGTTAAACCTGGTTCAATAACGATATATGCATCGTATGAAATAACCTGTTCCAATTTTTTCTGTGGCAAGTTATTCAACAATGTCGCAATTTTACCTTCGCGTAAGAACCAAGTGTGTGCAACAGGCATTGCCAATTTAATATGCCCCATACGTTCACGACGAACAGCAGAAGAACCAACTTCTACGCCGCAACGTTCACAGACAACACCACGGAACTTAATTCTTTTATATTTTCCGCATGCACATTCATAATCTTTTACAGGTCCAAAAATCTGTTGGCAAAACAAACCTTCGGATTCTGGTTTCATGGAATGATAGTTAATGGTTTCTGGTTTTTTAACCTCGCCATGGGACCAGGACAGAATTTCTTCTGGGGATGCAATTGTGATACGCAAGGCATCAAATTGTTCCTTGGTTTCGATTTGTCCAAATATCTTTTGCAACATATTGCTCATTATATTTCGCTCCTTTCAGTCGCTTAAGAGTTTGTTAGTGGTTAGTTGTTTTGGTTTAGTTGCCAGTCCCGAACCCATTTACAGGGTTCGGGGACTAACCACTAATCGATTTTCTTTGGTGTCATCGCCAGACCCAGACCTCGCAATTCACGAACCAGAACATTAAATGCTTCTGGTGTGCCTGTCTTGATGTCATTGCTGCCAGAAACGATAGATTCATACATCTTGTTTCGGCCAACAATATCGTCTGACTTTACTGTTAACATTTCACGCAGCAAGTGTGCGGCACCGTGTGCTTCCAGTGCCCATACTTCCATTTCACCCAAACGCTGACCACCCATGTGGGCTTTACCAGACAATGGCTGTTGTGTAACCAATGAATAGTTACCAATTGAACGGGCGTGAATCTTTTCATCAACAAAGTGATGCAGTTTCAACATGTACATAACACCAACTGTTACTGGACGTGCAAACTTTTCACCTGTCATACCGTCATACAAGTCAAACTGACCTGTTTCTGGCAGACCGGCTAACTTTAACATGTCACGAATATCTTCGGATGTTGCACCGTCAAATGTTGGGGTTGCCATTGGCACACCGTCACGCAACAGTGCAGCATGTGCACGAACATCTGTGTCTGTCATTTTTTCCAGTTTTTCTGCAACATCTTTGCCATAAACCTTGCCCATGATGTTACGCAGATCATCTGTGACAGCACGCTTTGCTTTAACTTCATCCAGAACAGCACCAATTTGTGCACCCAATGTACGGGCAGCCATACCAAGGTGAGTTTCCAAAATCTGACCGATGTTCATACGAGATGGTACGCCCAATGGGTTCAGAACGATATCAACTGGTGTACCGTCTGCCAAGTGTGGCATATCTTCGACAGGAACAACCTTGGATACAATACCCTTGTTTCCGTGACGACCAGCCATTTTATCACCAGGCTGCAATTTCATCTTATGTGCAATGTATACTTTTACTTCTTTCAATACACCTGCATTCAAAGAATTGCTTTCTGTTGCCTTGGAGATTTCTGCATCTGCTTTTTCGTTCAACATCTTTAATTTCAAAACATGTTGTTCACGCAGTTCGTCAATCTTGGCCTGTGCTTCTTTGTTTTTAACGACCATTTTCTTGATATCAGATGATTTGATACCTTCGAATACTTCGCCACTCAATTTTTTACCGATAAATGGTTTTACACTGCCTGTACCAGATTCGATAACCATGTTTTCTGCAATCTGGAATACCTGATCTGCAAAGCCTTTTTCGATAATAGCGATTTCTTCTTCACGGTCTTTGTTAATCTTTTCAATTTTTTGCAGTTCAATCATCTGGGTACGTTCGTCTTTCTTAACACCATGACGTGTTAATACGTTAACCCCGATAACTGTACCTTCTTCGTTTGGACCAACACGCAAAGATGTATCTTTTACATTCAATGCCTTTTCACCAAAGATATTACGCAACAATGCTTCTTCTGGTGTCAACAATGTTTCTGATTTTGGTGTTACACGGCCAACCAAGATATCGCCTTGCTTTACACGTGCACCAACGTAAATGATACCGGATTCGTCCAAGTTCTTTAACGCTTCTTCACCAACATTTGGAATGTCACGTGTCAAACTTTCTGGGCCCAATTGAGTATCACGGACCTTGAATTCTTTTTCAACGATTTTTACAGATGTAAATACGTCGTCCCTTGAAATCTTTTCCGAGATAACAATAGAGTCTTCATAGTTATATCCACGCCATGGCATAAATGCAACCAATACGTTGCGTCCCAATGCCAAATCACCATAATTCATAGAAGAACCGTCAGCAATGATGTCGCCCGCAGAGATACGGTCGCCAACCTTGACCAATGGTTTCTGGTGAATAATAGTTTCACTGTTGGAACGTTCGAATTTTTCCAGGTTGTAAATATCAACACCTGTTACGACGTTGCGGCTGTTCATACATTTTACCACGATACGGTTTGCATCAACAGATTCAACAATACCACTGTGTTTTGCAACCTTACCAGTACGGGAATCACGTGCAACTTCACGTTCGATACCTGTTCCGACCAATGGTGCCTGAACACGCAATAATGGAACACCCTGACGCTGCATGTTTGAACCCATCAACGCACGGTTTGCGTCGTCATTTTCAACGAATGGAATCAAACCTGTTGCGATAGATACTACCTGACGTGGTTCAACGTCGATTAAGTCAATTTCTTCTTTGGCAACCATTGTAAATTCACCATCAACACGTGCAGTTACTGTATCTTCTGCCAAGACACCGTCTTTGGTTGTTGGTGTATTACCCTGTGCAATTTTATGACCCAATTCTTCATCAGCTGTCAAATATACCATTTTGTCTGTTACACGGCCATTTTCAACAACATAGTATGGTGTTTCAATGAACCCATATGGATTTACACGTGCATATGCAGACAAGTGGTTAATCAAGCCGATATTCGCACCTTCTGGGGTGTGAATTGGGCACAAACGGCCATAATGAGTTGGATGAACGTCACGTACGTCAATGCCTGCACGTTCACGATTCAAGCCACCTGGCCCCAATGCAGAAATACGACGTTTGTGTTCCAGTTCTGACAATGGATTATATGCATCCATAAACTGTGACAACTGTGATGTTCCCAAGAATTCTGATACCAATGACATCAATGGTTTTACATTGATAACATCTTGTGGTTGCATGTTTGCGATGTTTGGAGAAGACAAACTTTCACGAACCAGGCGTTCAATACGAACCATACCTGTGCGGAAGTTTTGTTCCAACAATTCGCCAACCGTGCGAACACGACGATTAGACAAGTTGTCGATGTCATCAACTGTATCCTTGCGGTCAATGATGTTTGTTAATGTCTTTAATACCGCCAAGAAGTCGGATTTAGTCAACAAACGTTCATCTTCTGGTTTTTTACCAGAATCAATCTTTAAGCGTTTGTTCATCTTGAAACGACCAACAGCAGACAAATCATAGTATGCAGGTTCAAAACCTTGACGCATGAACAGATTGATTGCCGCTTCCAGTGTTGGGCGTTCGCCCGGACGGATAATGTTATAAATTTCAATTAATGCTTCTTCACGGTTTGTTGTTTTGTCAGCCAACAAAGTATTGCGCATATGTGCAGTGATTGTGGCATTATCAATAGAAATCAGGCTGATTTCCTTGATATTCATTTTATCCAAATCATTCAATACTTCTTCTGTGATTTCTGTACCTGCTGGCATTACAACTTCATCGCCTGACATGATTGGGTCGAACAAATATTCACCAATCAAAGATTCTGGTAACAATCCGAAATCCTTGGTTTCCAACAATTTCTTCATACGTTTACCGTTCAAACGGTCGCCCTTGGATGCCAAAACCTTTTTATCTTTTGGATTAATCAAATCATAATTCAAACGATATTTATCTAAGCCTTCGAAACTTGCAGTTTCGCCAGTCCACAATTTGCCATTAAAAGACAATGGAATGCGTTTATAGAATGTACCCAGAATTTCTGTATCAGACATACCACGAATCGTTGTCTTGCGTGGTTCTGCCAACCATTTCTTTTCGTCTTCGGCCGCAGGCAAGCAGCGTAACAGCACTGTTGCAGGCACTTTACGACGACGATCGATACGTACATAAATCACACCCTTGGATTCTTCAAAATCAATCCAAGAACCGTGTTCTGGAATAATACGTGCAGTATATGTAATTGGATTTCCAGCGACTTTTGCTTCTTTGGTTGTTGCAAACACAACGCCTTGGGCACGATGCATCTGAGAAACGATAACACGTTCAACACCTGATGCGATAAAACTGCCGCGTTCTGTCATCAACGGCACTTCGCCCATAAATATTTCTTGTTCTTTGATATCGCGTAAAGTCTTTTTACCATCTTCTGCGATGTCCCATAAAATCAATCTCAGCTTCAGTTTTAACTTGCTGGAGTATGTCATATTACGCAACATGCATTCTTTTACATTATAAACTGGTTTATCCAGTGTATATTCCACAAATTCTAGGTCGGCAACGCCGGCATAGTCTTTGATTGGGAACATAGAAGAGAATACATTTTGCAATCCCATATTTTTGCGGGATTGTGGTTCAACATCTGCCTGCAAGAAGTTTTTGTAGGAATCATATTGAATTTCAACTAAATCAGGAAGCGGAGTTTGCAAAAAACTTTTACCAAAAGATTTTCTAAATTTCTGGATAACTGCCATCGGTTTTAATCCTTTTTTTGTGTGTTTTGTGCAAACGGTTGTGACAGGTTATGTCACGACTTTTGTGTTTGTGTCTTTTTACGCCTTTGTGCCCGCATAGGATTTTCATCCTACACGGGCGGCGTTTTGCTGTATTTTCATACAACGAATATTTTCAGAATCTTGCGATTCTGGGGTGCGATGAATTATTTCAATTCAACTTTTGCACCAGCTGCTTCTAATGTAGCCTTCATTTTTTCAGCTTCATCTTTTGCAACTGCTTCTTTAACTGCTTTTGGTGCAGATTCAACCAAAGCTTTGGCTTCACCTAAGCCCAAACCAGTAATATCTTTTACAGCTTTGATAACAGCCAATTTGTTTGCACCAGCTTCTGCCAATACAACATCAAATTCTGTTTTTTCTTCTGCAGCAGCAGCAACTGGACCAGCAGCAACTGCAACAGCAGCAGCAGCGCTTACGCCCCATGTTTCTTCCAATGCTTTGGACAGTTCAACTGCTTCCAAAACAGTCAATTTTGACAATTCTTCAACTAATTTTTGAATGTCTGCCATTTTATTTACTCCTATTCTTAGGTAGGTCAGAATATTGCTATTCTGATTTTATTGTTCTTTTTTTCCATACTCTGCTGAAACACGTGCAATGCGTGACCCTGGTTCAACCAAGATACGTGCAATAGTAGAACGGATTTCCAACAGGGAAGGAAGCTTGGATAATTGCAATACGCCGTTCACATCCAGAACGTCTGCATCCATTTTACCGCCCAAAATTGTCAAATTTGGATGTTCTTCTGCAAATTTGGCCAAAACTTTGGTAACTGCCAAACCGTCAGTTGCAACAGCAACAGCTGTTGGACGTTTCAGCATTTCAGATACAGGTTCAAAGTCAGTGTCTTTTAACGCCAACTTCATCAAACGGTTTTTAACGACTTTGAATACAGAAACCAATGGGCGTAATTCGTTACGCAGTGTTTCAAATTCTTTTACAGTCAAACCATGGTTTTCAATAACGAAAACACCGTTCGCTTCTTTCAGGGACGACTGCAACGCTGAAATCAAATCTGATTTTTCTTCGCGTTTCATCTATTTTTCCTTCAAGCTTCTGTTTTGTTAACTTTCCATCCGGATTTACCCGGGTGGGGCTTTGGTTCCTGCCCCAAAGAATCTTTTCTTTGTCTATGATGGGAATTAAGCAACAAAATTGTCACACCATCAGTCTTGGACAGAAATCTGTTCATGCGACGCATGTTTTCACACACGTCGCATTTAATTATTTTGCATCAACCTTTAAACCAGGTCCCTGGGTTGTCGCAACGGACACGCCCAAGATATACTGACCCTTGGATGAAGCAGGTTTAACTTTCTTTAACTGATCAATCAAGGCAACCGCATTTTCAACCAATTTGTCTGTTGTAAATGACATCTTGCCAATACCAGCGTGGATGATACCTTTCTTTTCTGCACGGTATTCAATCTGACCCGCCTTTGCAGTTGCAACCGCATCAGCAACATTGTTTGTAACCGTACCCAATTTTGGATTCGGCATCAAACCCTTTGGTCCCAAAACACGCGCAATCTTTGACATTTTTGGCATCATGTCTGGTGTTGCAATTACACGGTCAAAATTGATATTGCCCGCCGCAACCGCATCAATCAAATCTTCGGCACCAACAACGTCAGCACCCGCTTTCTTTGCTTCGTCCTGTGCGTTTGCAGTAAATACCGCAACACGAACAGATTTGCCTGTGCCGTTTGGC
>JAFOXU010000079.1 GCA_017425725.1 Alphaproteobacteria bacterium
CTTGGAAAATCGTGCCCGTGGCATGAGTCCGAATAAACCAACAATTCGTGGAACTGCACAAAATCCAGATGTTTATTTCCAAGGTCGTGAAGCCGCAAATCCGCTGTATGAAAAAACACCAGAAATTGTACAAAAATGTATGGATGAATTTGCCAAATTGACGGGTCGTAAATATGGCCTGGTTGAATATGTTGGTGACAAGAATGCAGAAAATATTATTGTCGCAATGGGCAGTGCTGTGGATACTATTGAAGAAACATTACCACATTTGCCAAGTGGACTTGGATTGATAAAGGTGCATTTATATCGTCCGTTTCCTGTGGAAATGTTCCGTGACATATTGCCGCAGTCGGTTAAAAGAATTGCAGTGCTGGACAGAACCAAAGAGCCTGGCTGTATTGGCGAACCGTTGTACCAAGATGTTAAATCTGTTGTTGGAGCAGGGATCGAAGTTTATGGTGGACGATATGGTCTGGGGTCCAAAGAATTTAAGCCACGTGATGTCAAGGCTGTCTATGAAAACTTAATGCTGGGGACGCTGAAACATAATTTCACGGTTGGTATTGATGATGATTTAAGTGGTTTGTCACTGAAAACAGATATGGCATTTTCTGTCGAAGATCCAAATTTCAAAACGGCTGTTTTATACGGTATTGGCAGTGATGGTACTGTTGGTGCGGTAAAAAATATTGTAAAGATTGTTGGGGAAAATTCTGAATTGTATCCACAATCGTATGCGGTATATGATTCCAAGAAATCAGGTGGTTTAACTGCATCGCATATTCGTTTCTCGGATGCGCCAATTAAAAGCCAGTATTTGGTCGAAGTTGCGGACTTTATCAGTGTTTCAAACTTTATGATTGCACAGCGTTTTGATGTATTTCGTGGATTGCGTGCTGGTGGAACTGTGATGATAAATACATCATTGGCACCAGATGTTGCATTTGCAAATTTGCCACGTGATACCCAAGAACACTTGATACGTATGCGTGCAAATGTGTATTTCTTGGATGCGAATCGGGCGGCATCAGAACTGGGGTTGGGTAATCGTATAAATACGTTTATCATGTTGAACTTCTTTAATTTGACCCAGGTTATTGACCCGAAATTGGCCGCAGACAGTGCCAAGGTTGCAATTGAAAAAACATACAAGAAAAAGGGTATGGATGTTGTGGCTGCGAACTGGGCAGCTGTGGACAAGGCGTCTGAATATTTACAGCATTATCAATTGCCTTCTTCGGTATCTGGGTTTGCACCTGATTTTGTGCCTGCGATGACTTTAGATACCCCATCAGAAATTGCGGGGACATTGGGTGAAATTGCAGCACAGCGTGGTGATGCAATTCCTGTTTCGCGTTTTCGTATTGATGGTGAATTTGGTGGTGGACAATACCCTGTGGGGACATCTAAATATGAAAAACGTGCAATATCAGACAAGGTTGCATCTGTTGATATAGATAAGTGTATCCAATGTGGAAAATGTGCGATGTTGTGTCCGCATGCAGTTATTCGTATCAAGGCAATGACAGAACAACAGGCAGAAGATGCACGCAGCAAAGGTGTCAAAGTTGTACCAATGAAAACACCTGAATTAGGGCCAAATATGTACTTTACAATCAATATTTCGTCTGCTGATTGTACTGGTTGCAATATATGTGTAAAGCATTGTCCGTC
>JAFOXU010000019.1 GCA_017425725.1 Alphaproteobacteria bacterium
GGTTGGTGCTGCTTCCATCGTTCATTACCATGGCTCCAGTGCCTTTCCAGATGACATCAATAAGCAGATTGTTGTCTAAGTTGAAAGGTGCAAGCTTCTTACAGAGAAACTTAAAGTAGATGGGCGATGTACCATTCTGTACAGTAAACTTCCACGGTCTTGTTCGTGATAACAAAGGACAGAAAATGTCCAAGACCAAGGGTAACGGTACAGACCCACTGGATACTGTTGAAAAATTTGGAACAGATGCGTTACGTTACTGGATTGCAACT
Source organism: Alphaproteobacteria bacterium (assembly GCA_017425725.1). Lineage (GTDB taxonomy): Bacteria > Pseudomonadota > Alphaproteobacteria > Rs-D84 > Rs-D84 > Enterousia. The sequence goes on from JAFOXU010000019.1 coordinate 273, forward strand.
GCGCCAATTGGCACAGATATTCGCTATTCTGATGACGAAGTAAAACGTGGCTCAAAACTGCTGACAAAATTGTGGAACGCTTCGAAATACGTTCTGATGAATTTGTCTGATTTTGAACCAGAAACAGCACAACAGATTCCAGTTAACGAACGCTTTATCGAAGACAGATGGGTGTTAAGTGAACTGAACAAAACAATCGCAGAAACACGCAAACATTTGGATAAATATGATAACTATAATTCACGTGCAGCGATTGATACGTTCTTCTGGGATATTTTCTGTGACCAGTATTTAGAATTTATCAAAGACAGATTCTGGGCACCTGAAAAATATAGTGCAGAATCAAAATTATCTGCCCAGTGGACATTATACACAGTACTGCGTCAAATAATTGGTCTGTATGCACCATTTATTCCATTCTTGACCGAAGAATTATGGCAGAAAATTTATCAGCCAGCCGAAGGTGGCGAAACACTGCACCTGACACAATATCCAACTGTAAATTCTGAATATGAAACAGATGTTAAACAGATGAATATTGCGCTGGAAATATTGAAAAATATTCGTGGTCTGCGTACAGACCGCAAGGTTGGAAATGGTGCCAAACTGGAAACATTAACAATTCCAAGTGATACACCAAATATATTGCATGGACTGATTAAATCTGCGGCACGTGCAAACGAAATTGTTTTGGGTGATGCACTGGATTTTGTTGTTATGCAAAATATTCAAGGGTAAAACAATGGCAGAAAAGTTAGTTGAAACCAGAACACTGCAAGCATACCAATGCGATAGATTTGGATATGTTCGTCCATTGATTTTAATGAACGAATTACAATCAATCGCAGACAGACATGCTGAAATTCTGGGGTGTGGCCGAACATATTGTTTGGAACATAATATTGGCTGGGTTGTAATGTATTATCTGGTCGATATTATTGAATTACCAGTTGAAGGCGAAGAACTAACATTTACAACGTGGCCATCTTGCCAAGATGCATTACGTGCAACACGTGATTTTGAAATTCGTGGGGCAGACGGTCGTTTAATGGTACGTGCAACGTCACAATGGATATTGATTGACATGGAAAGACGCAGACCATTACCATTGGCAAATCATTTATCGCCTGATGTTGTCACACCAATTCGTGCATACAGTTGTGCATTTGAAAAATTCCCAGACTTTGAAACAAACAAAACACATATTATGAAATGTCGTTTTGACGATATTGATGTTAATCAACATATCAATAATGCCGTATATGCAGTTTGGGCAACAGAAAGTGTTGGATATAAATACCGCACACAACATAAATTAAAAAAGATTGATATAAACTTTAAAAAGGAAGTAAATCCCGATACCCCTGAAATACAAATTGATGTTGCTATTGATGGATTGATAACACGCCATAAAATAAAATCAGGCGATACAGAACATGCAATTGTAATTTGTCATTGGGAAGAAATATAAAAAAAGCCGGCTTTTACCGGCTTATTTTAACACTTTTATGTATCACGTATTGTTGCATTACATTTCTTTTCAACTGATTCTATGACAGATGTTTGCAGAGCTTGCAAATCAGAATCTGACATATTTTCACGTGGTTCAATTGTTATTGTAAATGCAATTGATTTTTTTCCGTCACCCATATCAAATGCATCAAATACAACAACATTTGTTATGCGACTGTCTGCGCTGCTGGCGACAGATGTTAATTTTTCTGATGGTGTATCAACATCTACGATAAATGCAAAGTCACGTGTTATAGGTTGAAATTCTGATAATATTGGTTGTTTACCACCACGTTTGGATGGCAGATTTTTTACATCATCAACAATCGCAATAACAACATTTGTTTTTATACGCAACTTTTTCGCAACAGATGGATGTAATTCACCAAATTCTGCAATCTTCTTTTTGCCTTGCATGATTGCACCATATCTGTATGGATGCGCCCATTTTGGCACATCTTCTGTTGATACAGTAAAACGTTGACCTGCCATTAATGCAATCAGGTCTGATTTTACATCGTATACATCAACATCACGACTGCGGCCCGTCCAATGTTTTGGTGATGTGCTGCCAGTACGTATGATACATACAGATGTGTGTTGTTGTGTTGGTTTATCACCATCAAATACAGTACCCAGTTCAAACAGATTTAAATCTGCAAAGCCACGCTTTTCATTGTTTGATACCGCATATAACAAACCAAACAATAACCCATTTCGCATTGTGTCATAATCTGATGTAATAGGATTTGCAATCTTGATATTTGGTTTATCAGATAAAATCTGTTCTGTTGCAAGATTACCAAAACCAAAAGAACGACATTCGTTTAAACCACGTGATACCAGTAATGTTTTTATGTTCATTTCACCCATATCATGATGACAAATATCACCATACGTATGATTTGATGCTGTTGCAACCTTGTCATATCCATATATACGTAACAAGTCTGCAACGATTGTTTCTGGAATTTCAACATCAACACGTGATGTGTGTGGTGTTATAATCCAATCTGATTTAGATGTATCAACACCATGTCCCAAAGCCAATAAAATATCACGCTGAATATCATGTGATAATTCAATACCAGTCTTTTTCAAGAAATATGATGGATTATATGTGATTTTTACACTTGGTGCATTATCAGAACCTGCAGCAAACGCACATACAATTTTACCACCACACGCAGACATAATAATATCAGCAGCCTGCATTGCCGCCACACCTGTTATTGTTGGATCAATTCCACGTTCATATCTGTATGAAGAATCAGTTGATATACCCAATCTTTTTGCAGATTTACGAACAGATACTGGGTCAAAATATGCAGATTCCAAGATAATATTCTTGGTGTTTTCTGTGGTTGAACCACGTTTACCACCAATCACACCAGCCAACGCCAAAATACCAGATGCATCTGTAATAACCATATCTGAATCAATTAATTCATGTTCGTTTCCGAATAAATCAGTGAATTTTTCACCATTTTCAGCCATACGTACAACAATATCGCCATTGATTTGGTCTGCATCAAAACAATGCATTGGTTGCGCCATGTCGTAACAGATATAGTTTGTTGCATCAACAGGTGCATTTTTTGGATTTATACCAATTGCAGTAAGCCTTGATGCAATTTTTTTATCACTGGGGTTAACCGTTATGCCATGTATTTCAATCATTTTATATGCACGGCATTTATCTGTTTTCAATATAACCTGACGTGTACCAGAAACACTGTTGAATGGTTTGTCGTTTGGTGCAATATATTCACCAATACCAGCCGCTGATAAATCACGTGCGATACCACGTACAGATAAATAATCTGGTCTGTTTGGGGTAATACCTGCATCAAAAACTGTTTTTGTTTCAAGTACAGGTGTGCCAAGAACTGTATCACTTGGTAATTCAATAATACCACTGTGGTCATCATTTATCCCTAGTTCTTTGCCGGAACACATCATACCGTCTGATAAAACGCCACGTAATTTACCAGATTGAATTTCATGTCCACCAATTACACAGCCCGGTACAGCCAGCGCAGAAATCAGTCCTATACGTGCATTTGGCGCACCACATACAACCTGACGCAATGTGCCAGTACCATCGTCAACCTGCAAAACATGTAAATGATCACTGTTTTCATGTGGTTCACATTTAACAATTTTTGCCGCAATTGGTGATATTGGCGATTGAACGTCTTCTATTTCCAAGCCAATACGGGTTAGTGTTTCAGATACAGTTTGTGCATCTGCATCTGTTTTCAAATAATCTTTTAACCAATCATAAGTCCACTTCATAATTATACCCCCGTATTTAGAAACCTGCTGATTTTAACCAACGAACATCATTGTTATATAAGTCACGTAAATCTGGTAAATTGTATTTCAACATCGCCAGTCTGTCCCAACCAAACCCAAATGCAAAACCTTGGTATTCATCTGGATTAACACCACAACTGCGCAGTACATTTGGATGTACCATACCTGCACCCATCAATTCCAGCCATTTATCATTTTTCCACTTCATATCAACTTCGATACTTGGGTCTGTAAACGGGAAGAAAGACGGACGAATACGTAATTCTACGTTTTCAATACCAAAGAACTTAGATAAAAATGCACGAACATCTGCCAACAAATCAGACATCGTTATATTTTTATCAATATACAAACCCTCGATTTGACCAAACATTGGTCCGTGTGTTGCATCCCATTCTTTACGGTACGTAGAACCAACCCCGAACATTTTAATAGGCACACCATCTGATTCCATTGCACGAATTTGAATTGCAGATGTTTGTGTACGTAACACGTTACCATTTTCTAAAAAGAAACTATCTTGCATATCACGGGCAGGGTGATGCATTGGTGTATTCAATGCGGTAAAGTTATGCCAATCGTCTTCGATTTCAGGGCCCGTGTACATTTTATATCCAAAAGATTCTAAAATTTCTGCGATTTCAGACAATGATTGTGTCAATGGATGTAATGTGCCACGATTTTCAGGCATTGGATTTAAAGATACATCCAACTTCTGTTTTTCAAGAGACGCCATCAAAACAGCATTTTCAATTTCCGTCTGACGTGTTTTAAACAGTTCACGTAATGTTTGATTTTCTAGATTTAATGCTGCACGTGCATCATTATCAAGATTTTTCATCTCTTTTAATTTTGCCGTCATTGTACCATTTTTACCAAATGTTTCTGTGTACAAGACCTGCAATTCTTCCAGTGTGTTTATATTTTTTATTTTATTTTGCA
>JAFOXU010000098.1 GCA_017425725.1 Alphaproteobacteria bacterium
AACACAACCAACATATAAAAACGTTGTACCAACGTCTGGCTGCAAAAATAAAATCAACAGCACACATAAAAACGGTATTACATATGTCCACCAACTAAACAAACTTGGACGCCACGCATCTTTATTTAAAAACATATTTTTTGCTTTGGAATACTTCTCTTCCATTTGTGCCAAGAACCATGCAGTAATAATTATCAATCCTGGTTTCATAATATCAGACGGCATTAATTTAACGCCCGCAATATTTGCCCAACGTGCAGAACCGTGACTGGCCACAGGGTGAATAACCGTCCATGCCAACAACAATAAACACACAACCAAATTCAATACAGATATACGCAAAACCCATTTCTTGTTGAACATACTGGACACAATCAGTGTTCCAATACCAACAATATAAAACGGTATCATTTTATGTAAAAAATAATATGAACTATACCCCTTGCGCAGTGCTTGAACAGAACCAGCAGATATAACACACAGAACACCAACAAAAATCAGTATTAAAATCCACCCCAGCAGGCGACGATCTATCTCAAAGTACCAACTGGTTAATCCGCTATCTTCACTACGTTTCAGCCCGAACATTTTTACCCATCTTTATGCAAATTTTAAGAACACCAATGCCAATCCGGAAAACAATATAGACAGAACAAAAAATCTTTCTACTATTTTTGTTTCTGGCCATCCCAGTTCTTCGAAATGATGATGTAACGGCGCACGCAAGAATACACGACGACCGGTGCCATAAATTTTACGTGTTGCCTTGAAATACATTGTCTGGATAAATGATGACAACAATATTAAAACCATCATACCAGCAGCCAAGCCCATTACCAGTTCTGCCTTTAACAACATGGCAACAGTACCCATAAAACCACCCAGCGCCAGCGAACCAACATCACCCATAAATATTGATGCAGGCTTGGCATTATACCACAAGAAACCAAGTGTTGCGCCAAACGCAGCACCTAAAACCGCATACAAACCACTGGCCATTGGCAAGAACATTACCGTGTCCATAAATCCAATTCTGGTTGCACCATACAATGCAACAACCAAAACAACCAACACAGGCATATACAACTTGGTCAACATACCGTCCAGCCCATCTGTGATATTTGTTGCGTTGGCACTGCCACAGATTACAAAATACGCAAACACATAGTACAATATACCCAATGGCAAAATTATACTTGCACCGATTGATAAAGAATATTCTGGGATATATGGAGGCATTGTTTTATTAATCAGATACGCCAAGATAACAACAAATATACCTTCGACAAATAAACGTGTCATTGGCGACAATCCATTTGAAGCCTTTTTAGATTGTGATGTAACTTTCTTATAATCATCAACAAAACCCAACACTGCAAACATAGTCAGCGCTGCCAATGCAATCCAACCTGTTGGGTTATACAATGGCATAAACAATATTCCGCCCAGTAAAATTGCAACAACTATTAAAATACCACCCATTGTTGGGGTACCTGCTTTCTTGCGATGTGCATCTGGAACATTTTCACTGATTGGTTGACCTTTTTTCTGCCATGCACGCATCGCAGCGACAAACGGGCGGCCCAACAGCAACATTATCATAAACGCCACAAAGAAGCCACCTGCGAACTGAGTCCAGCCACTGGCAAAAAACATAAAACCATGATTGATGAAATAATCTGTCAGCATAAAAAATCCTTTTGTTCCTTATGCGTACATTCTATCACAAAACAGCAAATAAATAAACGTAATTATGATTAAAATATTCCACCAACAACCGCACTGGAATCAGATGTGTTTTTCTTTGGTGCAGGGTTTGGTTTTTGTCCTTGTTTAAAGACTTCTTGAATAATCGTACCGTTTGGATCAGATGCTGCAGATGCACCACTGCGACGATTTACACGCATAAACGTCATGCCATCTGGCACAGAAAACGGCTGATTTTTTTCATCCTGCAATGCCACACGCATAAAATCAGCAAATACACGTGCCGCCATATGCGACCCAGCACCACGCCCCAGCGGTTTTGGTGTATCGTATCCCAGATAAACACCTGCAATTAAATTCTTGGAAAATCCGACAAACCATACGTCTTTGACATCGTTTGTTGTCCCTGTTTTTCCTGCGATTGTATGTCCGGAAACACGTGCCTGTTTACCTGTTCCACGTTCAACAACACCCTGTAACATAGAAACCATTTGATACAGACTTTGTGGATCAGATAATGCATCTGTTGTATTTTCTGTAACAGGTGGTGTTAAATCATCAGACCATTCAATAATCTGTGTCTTGTCACCATCTAAAACACGTCCATATCTGTCTTCGATATAGTCAACCAATTTTGGTTTAATTACACGACCGCCATTTACAAATGCAGAATATCCCAACACTAATTTTTCCAATGTTGTTTCGCCAGACCCCAACGCCATTGATAAATTCATATTTTTCATATCAGATGGATAAACACCGAAACGTTGTGCAACCTCAATCGCATCTTGTGTACCAATTTGTTCCACCAAACGCACTGTTGTAACATTACGTGATGTTTCAAGCGACAGACGTAACGGAACATCACCTAAGAATTTTTTATCGTAATTTTCAGGTTTCCACAATGTGTCATCTTCACGCCAACCAACAATTGGCGCATCCAGCAACATTGTTTGTGGCGAATAACCACGTTCCAGTGCAGCCAAATATACAAACGGCTTTATCGTAGAACCAATTTGACGATACGCCTGTGTTGCACGGTTAAACGAACTGTCACGGAATGAACGTCCACCTGCCATTGCAACGATTCGCCCAGTATGCGGATTCATTGCAATAATTGCGCCCTGCAATTTTTCACTGCGCCCATTATTGAAATTATCCAATTCTTTGTTCAATGCAGCAGATGCAGCATATTGTAATTCTGGGATAATCGTTGTTTTAATATACAGGCCATCATTATATAATTTTTCACGCCCCAATGTCCCCAGTAATTGACGACGAACATCTTCGGCAAAATACTGTAATTCTTCGGACATTTGTGCGGTAAAACCGCTGTTTATATTTAAGTCTTCGGCAGATGCGACATCTGCATCAGATTGCGATATAAATCCTTCTTCGACCATACGACGCAGCACATAATTTCTGCGTTCAACGGCCCTGTCACGATTATTTGGTGCCTTGGGCAAGGATGCCAAGAACGCACATTCTGCCAATGTAAGTTCAGAAACAGGCTTGTTAAAATACATCAATGCCGCAGAACCAACACCATATGCACGTGCACCCAAGAATATTTGATTTAGGTACAGTGTTAAAATATGTTCCTTGGAAAAAGCACGTTCCAAACGCAAGGCCAAAATTGCTTCTTTGATTTTTCTGGATATAGTACGTTCAGATGTCAAAAAGAAATTTTTTGCAACCTGTTGCGTAATTGTTGATGCCCCAGACAATGTTGTGTTTGCACCAAACATGCGCAACGTATTATTTGCCACAGCACGAATAATACCCTGAACATAACTTTTAAAATAAAGGCAGGGGAGAAGATTGCGCTTGTGGGTATGAACGGCGCCGGAAAGACTACGTTGACTTTGTTGATGTGTGGAATGCTTCTACCGGATGAAGGGGAAATTCTGTTGGACGGGCATTCTTTGTAC
>JAFOXU010000134.1 GCA_017425725.1 Alphaproteobacteria bacterium
AAATCGTAGCAATTTGTTAAAAATTGAATCAGATATTGCATCCAAGGAAATCAATGTTTCTGATGCTGAATTTAATCGTGATACAGCACACAGAATGTTAAAGATTATGGCAGGAATCGATGTTAATGAATCGCTGGTGTTAACGGATGATTTTCCACAACAATTTGCAGATCTAAATGCAGGTGAATTAAAGACGACACCACAATGGGAAATATTGGGCGAACAAGTTAAAATGTATGAAAATCTGGCACGGTCAAAACGTGCAAATGCATATCCGACATTGGCTGCGACTGCGAATTACAGTTATATGACATTGTCCGAAGATGTTGATACAATGTTTGATGCCCGTGGCAGTCAATCTGCATACTGGGGGCTGGCAGTGCAAATGCCAATATTCAGTGGTGGTTTAAATCGCGCAAACGCAACGATAGAGGCGATGAATGCGATTTCCGCTCAGCAAGATTTAGAACAGGCAAAGAAAATCACAACAGAACAATATAATAATGCAGTAAAACAATACGACAGATTGCGTGGCAATCTTGAAACGTTGGTCAAGGCTCGTGATTTGGCTGCTCAGACATATAAACTGTCACAAAATCGTTTTGCGTCTGGACAAACATCTGCTGTTGAATTAGCTGATGTTTCAGCGGGATTGTATCAGTTGGATATCGCTCTGCTTAGCACAAAGTACAATATTTTAATGTCTGCGGAATCAGTAAAAAAGTTAGGTGAATAAAAATGGATAAAATACAACAAACAATACGTTCAAAAAAGTTTAAACATGCGTTTTTTATTGCATTTGTTGCAATAATGGCCGGTTGGGTAATATTCAGATTTGCGGCTGTTGCATCGGAAAATGCCCGCTTTGTTTTCAATGCATCACGGTCTGCAGCAGATGTTGGTTTACCAATTGAATCTGTCCCAGTACAGGTAAAATCTGGCACATTATATGAACCATTAAGTGTGAAAAATAATCGTGCATATGTATCTGCCGAACGTGCATCAAAGTTGCGTGTTGGTCAGAAAATAGAACAAGGAAAAATTACATATGTGTCAAACAGTATTGATTTAAATACAGGTATGTATTTGGTTCGCACATCTGGTGTTTCTGACGGTTTGCATTTTGCAGAATTTACCACAGATGGGATTTTTGTTCCACTGTATGCTGTTTCAAATAATTCTGTTTTTGTTGTAAACGATGGCGCAGCAACCATTCGTGAGATAAAAATTGCACGTCAAGATTCTGAAAATGCATATATTGCATCTGGGTTGAAGTCTGGTGACATTGTTATCTTGTCCAAGGTAAATGCCGGTGACAAAGTTAAATTAAGCAAATAAAATACGAAGGGGTAAGATTATGTTAAAGTTTTTTGTTCGCAGACCAATAACAACATTGATGTTTGTTTTGTTGTGGGTTGTGTTGGGTTTTGTTTCTTTCCCGAATATGAATATTGAACGCACACCACCAATGGATTTGCCATTGGTTACTGCGACATTTGTGTATCCTGGGGCGTCACCCGAAGAAATTGAATCGCAAATCATTAAACGTGCCGAAGATGCAATTTCAGAAGTTTCAGAATTGAAAAGAATTATTTCATATGGCTATGAAAACAGCGCATTTGTAATTGCAGAATTTAATCTGGGCGTTAATGCAAATGAAAAGTCTTCTGAAATTAAAACAAAACTGGATGGTTTAATTTCTGAATTCCCAGACGATATGAAACAACCTGTTGTTGAAAGATTGAATCCATTACAAGAAGCGGTTGTTGACATTGTTTTACAAGGTGCAGATCCACGTGCCTTGGAAGAATACGTTGATGATGTTTTATCAAACAAGATAACAGCCATCCCAGGTGTTGCCAGTGTGTCTGTATTTGGTGGTCTGCAACGTGCTGTTCGTATTCAAATGAATCCTGATTCTATGGCTGCCAATGGTGTAACAGTTATGGATGTTGTATCTGCATTAGGTTCTCATAATTTAAATGTGCCAGGTGGTAAAATTGAAACCAGTCGTGATTCTTCAAACGTTCGTTTTGTTGGTGAATTTTCATCGATTGATGAAATCGCAAATCTGCGTTTAACCACTGTCGAAGGTAACAGATTTAAATTATCTGATATTGCATCTATCACAGATGCTGCCCGTGATGTTGAAAATGGTGCACGTTATAATGGTCAGTCTGTTGTAATTGCATCTGTTGTAAAATCGTCAGACGGAAATGCGATAAACATTTCAAATGCGTTGCGTAAACAATTGCCAGAACTGGAATCTGGTATGCGTACCCGTTTCCCAGATGCAACAATGTTTATTGCGTCTGATTCATCCGTTGCTGTTGCAGATGAAACAGATAGTACGATTAACGGGATTATCTTGGGTGTATTGTTAACAGTTTTAGTTCTGTTGGCATTTACACGCAATTGGCGTTCAACAATTATTGCAGGTGTTGTAATTCCTGCATCATTGATTGCTGGTTTCTTCTTTATGGACAAAAGTAACTTTACAGTAAACGCATTAACGCTGTTGGCATATTCATCTGCGTTGGGTACATTGGTATCAAATGCGATTATCTTGATTGAATCTGCATTACAAGAAATGCACGCTGGCAAGAAACCAGAAGATGCCGCAATTGACGGAACGAAAAAAGTTGCCGTATCTGTTTTGGCAGGTGTTGGAACAAACGTTGTTGTGTTCTTGCCATTGGCGTTTATGGGCGGTATTGTTGGTCAATTCATGGTTCAGTTTGGTATGACAGTTGTTTACTTGACTGTATTATCGTTGATGTTCTCGTTCACGTTAACACCAATGATGATTGCAAAGTTCTTGCGTTTGACAAAACAAAAGAAGTCAGATAAAAAACAAATTGTTAAGGCAGAAAAAGCCACATTAAATCACAGTTGGTTGTACAGTTGGTTCAAGACCCAGTTTGCGCACCCATGGCGTGTTGTTGGTATGGCATTTGCGATATTTATTGCATCAACGATGCTGATGAAATTTGTTGGTAATGAATTTTCGCCATCAACAGATGCGAACGAGATAACGATTACAGCCCGTACCCCAATGGGTTCAACGTATGAAAAATCAGAATCTGTTGCAATTCAGATTGAAGATAAACTGGCACAGTTCCCAGAGGTAAAATCTACGACCATTAAAATTGGTGAACGTGGTTTACAGAACATTTCTGTAACAGTTGAATTGGTTGACGTATCTGAACGCAAGATTTCTGATAAAATGTTGGCACAAAAAATATTGCCTGTGATTTCAGAAATTCCAGATGCTGAAATTCAAATACGTGCAGGCGAAGCGCACTCGGCCGGTGTATCTGCAGACTTGGTGTTAAATGTATTTGGTGAAAACGATGAAATTCGTGAAGATTATGCAAATCAAATAATTGATATTGTAAACAATATTCCCGAAGTTCAATCGGCTGTTCGTGCGCAACAGTTACCTGCGATGGAAACACAGTTTATTCCAAACCAAGAACAGATGAATTTCTGGGGTGTGCAAAACGCATACGCAGGTACAATATTGCGTACAGCATTGTTTGGAAACGATGATTATAAATACAAAGAAGCAGGCGAAGAATATCCAATAATCTTGGAATTTGCAAAGCCGTTTAAAAATGCTGCATTGTTTGACAATGTTTACGTAAATACCAGCAAAGGCATGGTTCCATTGTCCAGTCTGGGTGATGTAAAATCAGTTCGTGCCACATCTGATATTCGTCGTGAAGACAAAACCAGATTGACAGAAATTGATATTAATATTGGTAAATCTACGATGGGGCCTGTTCAAAGCAAAATAGAATCTGAATTGAATAAAATTGAATGGAAGACAGGATACTATTTTGAATTTGGTGGCATGTCAGAAATCCAAGGCGAAACCACAGGTGAAATTGGCAAGGCATTCTTGTTGGCGACAATTTTGACATACATGTTGTTGGCTGCGATATTAAATTCTTTGGCGCATCCATTTACGATTGCGACATCAATTTTAACCAGTTTTACAGGCGTGTTTATTTTAATGTTCTTGTCTGGGGCAACAATGAACGTTGGCGCCATGTTGGCATTTGTTATGTTGGTTGGATTGGTGGTTAACAATAATATTTTGATATTGGAACCAACTATCAATCGTGTAAATAATGGCGAAAAACCATTTGATGCACTGTGGACAGAATTAAATGATAAAAAGAACATGGTTCTGATGACATCTATTGCCGTTGTTGCAGGTATGGTTCCGCAACTATGGTCTGCTGATGGTATGAAGGTTGCCATGGGTGCTGTTATGATTGGTGGTATGTTGGCCAGTTTGTTGTTTACATTTACGCTGACACCTGCATTATTTGTGCTGATGGAACGTGCACGCAATTGGAAACCAAGATTTCATAAATAAAAAGTAATGGCATTTATTTCCTATATATGTAAATATTCTATTAAGGTTACTTTGGAATAAATTCGTACAAAGGGGAAATAAATGCCATCTCATTTGCAACCAAACAAGAAATATTTTTGGCCAACATTTTTAACAACGCCTATTCTTAATCGTGCATTACGTCGTGCATATCGTGGTATTTTAACAATGGGTGTGCGTGAATATCACAAACAGATACGTCTGGACAAGACGACAAAATTTGCCAATGAATTATCTGTTGTTGCGATAATGAAGAACGAAGGGAAATATATCAAAGAATGGCTTGATTTTCATATTTTGGTTGGTGTGACAAAGTTTTATTTGTATGACAATGAATCATCTGATGACACGGTTAAAATTTTAAAACCATATATTAAATCTGGTGTTGTTGAATATATTTATTGGCCTGGCCGTGCGATGCAAAAGCCTGCGTACATTGATGCAATTACAAGATTTGCAGATAAAACACGTTATATGGCATTAATTGATTTAGATGAATTTTTAGTTCCTGTAAAACACAGAAATTTGGTTTCTTATTTAAAGACATTGCCACGTTTCAGTCAGTTGGTTATCAGTTGGGTAAATTATGGCAGTAACGGTCATAAAAAACAACCCAAGGGTTTGGTAATTGAAAATTATACACGTCACGGTTTGGATCGTTATGGTGTAAAATCGATTATCAACCCACGCATGATTACGTTCTTGGGCAATCCTCACTACAATTTTGTTGCAGGACCAACAATTGACGAAAATGGTACGCATATTGGCGGTGTTAACCAAGAACACAATCCGACAACAATAAATAAAATTCGTTGCAATCATTATCAAACAAAATCATACGAAGAATATTTGCGTCGGTGTGGTTTAGGGGATGTTGCAACCGGTGACGCGATAAAGGTACAAGGCAAAGATGTTGAAACAAACTTCCGCAATTTTGATAAAAATGATGTGCATGATAATATAATGGATAAATATGTAAAAAAACTAAAAAGTAAAAAATAAAATTTCCCTGATGTATCAGGGGATTTTTGTTCGTTTGACAGAATACGCCAATATTTGATATTCTGCAGATAAACAAGTAAGGCTAAATATGACAGATAACATAAATATTTTAGATAAAACACCAGAACAAATATTCAATGAATTGACTGCGAATATGGATGCACAGTCAAGGTATGGTTATACTAAATTTATACACGATAGTATTTTTGCAGGCAGTAATTCTTTGTGGAAAATCATTCGTTTTTTATATGCGATTTTTGGTGTGTATTCACCAGATATACCGTACACAGAACAGGCAAAGCAAATACATAATATTTGTAATAAATTATATGTGCCAATTGGAAATGTCCCAAAATATCTGCGTGGTGTGTTGAATAAACGTACAAGCAAATATAATCATCCGTATGACAGGGAATATATTGTAAAACCAATGCGTGGTATGTCACAGCAGTATATAACACAGTACAGGAAAGTTATGGGGATACTGCGTCAATTTGAACGCATTGCAACGATTCCAGAAGAAGTTATGATACTGCCTATTATATCAGAATTATATACAGAACTGACAAAACTTGTATCGATGACACGTGTTTGCAAGGCACCAAAACCTGTACGTGATATTATGCAATCTGGTTCTGTGCAAATGTTACAGGAATATAATCTGTATGCATCTGTTGGAACGGTTTCTAATGCTGTCCAGAACAGATGCGATATTATCGAAAAGTATCGTTCTAGCAATAACAATGTTCATAGATTTTTGCGCCAGTTGCAAGACCAAGAAATGGACAGATTGAATAAAAGACATGATGAAGAACAGAAAAGTGTTAAAAATTTTGAAGAGTTTCAAGCCATGTTACGTCGTCAGGAACAAGAGTGTAGTGATTTGCTAAAATCGCAACGTGAAAAAACTAAGATACATAAACAAGTTTTTGAAAAAAAACAATGGCAAATAGACCAGGCAAGAAAATTTGAAAAAATAAAAGCACAAATGATGATGGCTCGTATCACACGTATGCATTAAAAAATCCCCATTTTGGGGATTTTTAATCTTCACCAAAATCCATGTCACGTAATTTTTCTGCCCTGGGGGCAATTTTTGAAACAGATGTTTGCAACTGTTCAATATCGTTTTGTGCCTGTGCAAAATGTTTTGAAACATTTTCGGCCCTGTCAGACAAACGTGTCAGGTCTGTTAACAATAAATCCAGTTCTTTTTTTATCTTTGCTGCAACACGTTTTATCTTTATATCAGACAATACTGCACGAATTGTGTTCAATGTTGCCCACAATGTTGATGGCGAAACAATAAAGACTTTACGTTTTGCTGCATATTCAATTGTGTTTGGAAATTCACGATGCAACGTTTCAAATATAGATTCTGATGCAATAAACATCATTGCAGATTCAGCGGTACGTCCCGAGATAATATATTTTTCACCAATCGCATCAATGTGTTTGCGTACATCCAGTTCAAATTGTTTGCGTGCCATACCATCATTTGCATCTTGTAACATACGGTTATAACTTTCCAGTGGGAATTTGCTGTCGATAATCATATCCCCCGGTGGATATGGTAAACGAATTATACAGTCTGGTCTGACACCTGTTTCCAGTACACTTTGGAACGCATATGTTTCTGGTGGCATGATATCACGCACTAAATCTTCCAGTTGGCGTTCGCCAAATGTTCCACGTGCTTGTTTGTTGCCCATCAGTATGTTCTTAAAGTTCGCAATGTCGTTACTGATGTTTTTTAGTTCGATTGCGTTTTGTGATAATGCGCCTAATCTTTCTGCCAGTTTTTCACGCAGTCTGATGTTATCTTCTCTCAGTACAGATATATCAACGGTTGGTTTGCGTAATAATACAGCCACCAATAACACAATAATTATACCCAATAATAAAAAAATATAAGTTGTCATTTCCTAATCCTTTGCTATGATTAATTATAAGAGGTTTTATAAATGTTGCAAATGAAACTTTGTGGTGAACCAATTTTGCGTCAACGATGTGAATCTGTGGCTGATATAACGCC
>JAFOXU010000196.1 GCA_017425725.1 Alphaproteobacteria bacterium
CACATTAAAATATAAGTTCCAGGAAGAATTGAAATCATATAAGTTTGATGTATCTGGCAAGGTTCTTGCATATGGTGAAAATGTCAAAGAATATAATCGACAAAAAATATATGAAATATATGACAGAACAGCAACGAAACAGTTTGATGATTTAAAACGTACTCTCGCAAGGAATAATTTGTTGGCGCAATTGGGGCGTGGTGATATTTCTGTTTCAGAATATATGCAACGCATCAAGGGGCTTGGGTACACTCTGGATGGTATATATGTTTTTTATAACACTATTGATCGTGAATTCTATGACAATGTTTCTGATATCAAGGGTGATGAAGAATACAGACTTGTTGCGGATATCTTGGGTGATAAAAAATTATCTGATGTTGAAAATGATCCCGAATATCCATACCGCAGCCCATATTTGGAAAAAATGTATCAAACAGTAAAAGAATCTGAATTTTATAAATATTTTGTTCACGGTGATCCATCTGATGTTGCGTATAATGAATTTGTATACACAGCACGTCTAGAAGACATGACAGCAAAGCAAATAATGAATATGATTCAAAGTTTATTTAACAGGACGCGGTATGTGTCTGCCAGCGAAAAATATTTTGACATATGTTTAAAATTTGCAGATTACTATAAATCACAGGGCGATGAACTGTATGTCGGTTTTGTTTTAAATACGGTATTAGATCGTGCTACATCTCATGTTTATAATTCCGTCAATGAAAAATTTTATAGTGCCGTTAATCGGGGAGAGATATCCGGTGATTTTGATAAAGATGCGCGAGATAGATTGGAAATTATTTCTAAACATGAACAGACAAAAATGCACAATTTAAAACAACGGGTTAAATCGACCGCATTGATGAAAATATCTAAAAACCAAGCAGTATTACAGTATGCAAATACAGATATGGAAAACGCCCTGGAACAAGGGTTGACATATGATGCGTCATCGGTCTTGTTGGAAAATATGTTGGGTATAATGGGTAAAAAATTCCCAACAAAGCAGCAAGAACTTGTATCAATCATCACGGACAGTTGGTATGTCAGATATGCAAAATTTTACATCGCAGAATATATCAAGCGTGGATATGATTTTGATCCATTTCTTATGCTTGAATTAAATAACAAATTTACAGTCGACAGTTTTAATGCGCAAAAAATATTGGCGGATTGGATAAATAAAAATAATTACCTGCGTGGTTTGTCGTTGGAACGAAAAATGTCTTTGTATATGATTTTGGATTCACAAGGTATGTTTTCTTCTGCGCATGCCAATAAAAATCAATTAATCAAATTGATTGTGGATGAAATTGTTAAAACACAAACGCCGGACAAACTTAAATACGCAGAAAATATTTTATCTGGTGTTGATTATTTAACGGGCGAACCAAAAAGATCTAAAATAGAATTTGAATTTGCCATCCAGCGTGAACAGTTAATTGAATACATATCAAATTATTACGCCACGCAATTGGGGCGTGATGATGAAACACCAGAATATGCAGAACGTGCAAAACAAATCGCAGGACGTTTTACAGAAAAAAGTGCATTTAAGAACGACTTTAAATATGATTATATGACTGCAAAAAATATTTTGGATGCTATTTCTACTAAGGTTCTTGCCCAAGAATCTGTTGCACGTATTTTTGATGATGCTGCAACAAGAAAGATTAACAATGAAACAGCAGTTGCAAATGATTTTTTTGGACGTGCCGCCCAAGAAATGTTAAATCATTTGACCGAAACGCCAGAACGTGCATTGGCCAGTATTGAATTTTTAAATGAAAAATTATCTGACAGATCAATAGAAAAATTTATTAATGCATTAAATGGTGTGGCAGATAGAAATGAGTATTTCAAAGAATTATTCAGTAAACAGAATTTAATGGTTATGCATCAGAATTTTTGGGCTGCAAATCTAG
>JAFOXU010000032.1 GCA_017425725.1 Alphaproteobacteria bacterium
AACGATAAACAAATTCCATCACGCACGAACACAAGCACATATTGATTGCTTGAATTATCATGCAAGTTTATTAGGATACCATTTCCCAGAACACGATAACGATAAAAATTCTGGCCCAATGATGACTGGATACGCATGCAAGAATTATGCCAGATATCATCCTGAATATAATATTCCTGAAACATATATTGAACTGTGTAAACAAATGCGCAAAGAACACCACACAACACAAAAACATCACTTGTTGCACTATTCAGATGTTTCAGAAATCAACGATATTACACTAATTGAAATGGTGTGCGACTGGTTCAGCGCCAGTTTTGAACAAAGATACATAACACACGAAGACCCAGACGATTTAACCGTGTCACAATGGTTTGAACACAACCTGCGTAATAACAAAGAATACAATTGGTCACAACATCAAGTTGATTTGATATATTCTACAATTGATTTTCTTGAAACATATGCAGATTATAACGAAATCATAAAAATTTTTCTGCCTTTGTTGTCCATGTAATAGCAATACATGCCTAGTGCAAATCCCTTGAAAATTATAAATAATTTATTCCAAGGGAGGAACCACACCATGAACAAAATATTTTTCTTTACATTGTCAATGTGCATCGCACTGATACAAAATGCCAGCGCATGCACAGGAATCACACTAAAAGCCAAAGATAACGCAACAGTTGTCGCACGTACCATGGATTGGTCTGGGGCAGAAATGAATAACCTGTACACAATTGTACCACGTGGTCACAATCATCAATCATTACTGCCAGATGGAACAATGAACGGACTGTCATTTGTATCACTGTACGGGTACGCAGGCATTTCTGTTGATCAACCAGAATTTGTTGTTGATGGCACAAATGAAGCAGGACTATCTGCCGCCCTATTCTATTTCCCAAACTATGGAAAATACCAAGAATACAATGAAAAAAGCAAAGACATATCACTGGCAGACTTCCAAGTCGTATCATGGATACTGTCACGTTTTTCAACCATCGACCAAGTCAAAGCAGCCATCAATGATGTTCGCATAATAAACATAGACCCCAGCGCATCAACCGTTCACTGGCGCATAACAGAACCAAATGGTCGCCAAGTCGTATTGGAAATTGTTGACGGACGTCCAAACTTTTATGAAAACGAAATTGGTGTTCTGACAAATTCACCTGGGTTCCCATGGCACATGACCAATTTAAACAATTATGTTAACCTGCATCCAGGAACCGCAGGTCCAACACCATTTGGTCCGATAACACTGCGTGCGTTTGGTTCTGGGTCTGGGCTGCGTGGATTACCGGGCGACTTTACACCACCGTCACGTTTTGTTCGTGCTGCATTTTTAAAGACATTTGCGCTGGAACAAAACACAGGCGAAAAATCTGTTGAACAAGCATTTCATATTCTGAACAATGTGGATGTACCATCTGGTGTTCAATTTGCGGTTGGAAAATCACCAACAGATATGCCTGCTGCGACCCAATGGACGGTTGCAACAGACCTAAAGAATATGACAATTTACTATCACACAATGTATAACAGAACAATTCGCAGCATTGATATGAAAACAATTGACTTTGCAACAATAGGATTTCAGTATCACCCGCTGGACATTGAAAAACAGCAAACAATATTTTCTGTAAAAATTGACTAAGTAAATACAACATGCTATATTCCCTAAAAACAAAAGGGATATAGCATGTATGAATATGGACCACATTGTAACGGTTGTAATCAAAATTGCGACATTTCTGCACTATCATTTGGTTGCGTTGTTATTGGCGAAACCAAGGTACATTGTTCTGCACATGACAACACAGAAGACTTTGGATTAAACCTGTGTAAATTATGCGTACACTATGATACAAAAACACCCGGCAAAAAAACATTTGAATTAAAATCAGACATTCGTTGTAACGGATGCGCGGAAAACTGCAAAATTACATGCGACCCCAGAATACAATTTTGGGTCAAGATTGGCAATATGCACACCCCAGGTGCACATGTCAGCGAACACGCCGCAATGCTGCATGGATTAAATGTATGCAAAAGATGCAAAAAATATAAAACCAAATAAAAAATCCCCAAACGGGGATTTTTTTTATGACAGTTTATGAATTACCAAACCACTGCGTAACTTTGGCTCAAACCAAGTTGTCTTTGGTGGCATGATATTTCCTGTATCTGCAATATCAATAATTTGACGCATTGTAACAGGATACAGCGCAAATGCCGCAACCATTTCACCACTATCAACACGTTTTTGCAATTCACCCAATCCACGAATACCACCAACAAAGTCAATTCGTTTACTGGTTCGTAAATCACCCAGATTCAATATATTATCAAACACCAAATTAGACAGCACTGTTACATCCAAAACCCCAATTGGGTCATTGTCGTTATATGTGCCGACCTTTGCTGTCAAAGAATACCATTTCCCATCCAGATACATACCGAAATTATGCAATGCATTTGGTTTATATATTTCCGCCCCCATTTCTACAACATCAAACGATTCAGACAGTTTTTCCAAAAACTGTGTTGATGTTAAACCATTTAAATCTTTGACCACACGGTTATAGTCAATAATCTTTAATTGGCTTTCTGGGAAAATCACAGCCAGGAAATAATTATATTCTTCATCGCCTGTGTGATTTGGATTTTGTTCACGTTTTTCTGCACCGACACGTGCCGCCGCTGCAGTACGATGATGACCATCTGCAACATATAGCGCTGGAATTTCTGCAAAGATTTCTGTTATACGTTTATTTACATTCGCATCACGAATTACCCAGAAAGTATGTCCAAAGCCATCTGGCGCAACAAAGTCATATTCTGGATCTTGATTTTTCACAATATTTTCAACAATTTCATTCATTTCTGCAACATCAGGATACGCAAAAAATACAGGTTCGATATTTGCATCTTGAATACGCACATGAATCATACGATCATCTTCTTTATCTTTACGTGTCAATTCATGTTTTTTTATTTTGCCTGTCATATAGTCATCAACATTTGCCGCCGCTACCAAACCATACTGTGTACGTCCATCCATTGTTTGCGCATAAACATAATACATTTCTGCATCATCTTGGACCAACCAACCACGTTCCTGCCACAATTTAAAATTTTCAACCGCCTTATCATAAACAATTTGTGAATGTTCATCTGCGATTGGATCGAAATCAATTTCAGGTTTAATAATATGCAATAACGATTTTTCACCAGCCTCTATCTTAGCCTCGACAGAATTCAGCACATCATACGGTCTTGATGCAACCTGATCTGCCAAATCTTTTGGCGGTCTAACTCCTGCAAATGGTTTTATTTTCATTTTTCACTCCTGTTTTTTACACATTTTATTTATCTTCCAGTATTGCAATTCCTGGTAAAATACGCCCCTCGATAAATTCCAAGAACGCACCACCCCCTGTTGAAACATACGTTATATCATCCTTGACACCACATGCTTCTAATGCAGCAACGGTATCACCACCACCAATCACACTATCCAGTTTTCCATCACGTGTTTGCTGGGCAATTGTATTCGCCAATGCAAACGACCCATATGACCATGTTGGCATCCATTCTGCCATTCCAACTGTCCCATTCCAAATTACAGTACGTGCAGCCTTAATCGCATCTGTATCACGTTGTGTTGTCGCAATACCCGCATCAATAATAACATCATCAGATTCAATTTCTGTAAAGTCTTTGTTAAATCTTTGTGCATCACGTGCAAATTCCTTTGCCACCCCCTTATCCAACGGCAATAAAACGTTACAGTTATGTTCTTTGGCATATTCCAAAATTTCCAACGCCGTATCTTTTTGGTCCGCCTCGTACAAGGAATTACCAACCTTTGCGCCCATTGCATAATTAAACGTTGTACCCAATGCACCACCAATAATCAATGTATCAGACAATTTTGCCAATGCTTTTAACACACCGATTTTAGTTGAAACCTTGCTGCCTGCGACAATCGACAACAATGGACGTTTTGGATTTTCCATAACGGCTGTTAAATGCATAATTTCATCTGCCAATAATTTACCTGCATATGATGGCAATATTTCTGCAACACCGACAGTACTGGCATGTGCACGATGTGAAACCGCAAATGCATCATTTATAAACAAATCAAAACCACGTGCTAATTCCGCTGCAAACGCAGGGTCATTTTTTTCTTCGCCACTATAAAAGCGAACATTTTCCAACAAG
>JAFOXU010000053.1 GCA_017425725.1 Alphaproteobacteria bacterium
ACATGACACGTCCCAAAGCAGAAGATTTTTATTTCGAACGATATTGGAGAAACCCAGGCATTAATACACTGCCTGACGTAATTTCAGGCGATGTGTTCCTAGCCGGGGTTTTATCTGGTCCGGTAACTGCGATTAGACAATTTAGACGTTTTTTAAATTTACCTATCACAGACACAATAGATGATAATGTTATACAGACAGTCAAAAATTATAATGGCGACATTCATAATGATTGGTTGGATGTACGAGAGGCAATTCTGCGCAACGTTGCAGCACGCCGGTATAATAATACGGTTTTAAACGGCTGGATGAATCAAATTAAACTAAAACGTAGAAACGGATGTCACGTAATTCCAGTAGAACCATTGTACAGAAATTAATTTCTTACTTACATACAGCATTATAAAACATAAAACTGTTTGTTTTTATTGACAAATTGTATTATTTGTATATTATAAAAAGTATGACTATACAAGATACCCTTGATTCTTTAAATAAAAAACAATCAGAATATGGTTGGACTGTGCTGGCACAGCGGGTCCCACAATCCGAAGATGCACCACACAAAATCGCTTTGGTCAAAGATGCAATAAAACCAAATGAACCTATTGTTTTGATATTGCCTGGCACAGGCGCAGAAATCATTTCTTGTAACGGTTTGTTAAAACGTGTTCATGATTTCATTAAAAATAATGACAAAACCTGTCAGGCCAGAATATGCATAGCAATATATGATTACGAACAAAAATACATTCAAAATTTAGCCCGGGCAGCTTTGATTGTGAATAAAAGATTTCCTGTTTTGTGGTTTTTGCTGAAAAATATCGGTCATCATCCGTGGACTTGCAGTGATTCTGAATATGCGAAACTTAATGCAATTTATGATATTTATAATTCTGTTATTCTTCCAAAAATAACAGATAAAGACGGCAAAAAATTGCCGATACAACAATTACTGAAAAACATCAGAACTTTGACCATTATTGGGTATTGTGCTGGTGGCCATTTCGCCATGAAATTGGAAGAAATTATAAAAAAAGAAATGTTTGCCTTGGGCTATTCAAACAAAGACATAAACACTGCACTTGGCCAAATTCCGGTTATCGGATATGCTATGAATGCGCCAAGCGAAAAATCTGACTTAAAGTTTTTTAATTTCAATTCTGTTTCCGACGACCAAAATATGGATTCTGCCTTTAAAAGATATTTGTATTTTGAAACAAAAGAAAATGAATTTGACCTAATGCATTTTTCAAACAATCGTGATGATACTTTTTATTGCCAAAGTTTAAACAAGAAAACAGTATGGGAGTGCCAAGAAATAAAAGCTTATCTGAAACAACAAGAAGAATTGGCCAAAATAGAATTACACGAAGACCATATTGAAAGTAAAGAAGATTCATACAGACAACATTCCTTTATTGGTTTTGTTGAAAAAAATGGTTTTTCAGATGGTGCAAAACAATTACAAGCCATGTTTAAAAGTATTGTTTCAAAATCAGTCGAAAATTCTGTAAACAATTCAAAAAGCGCTGAATTTATTCCACTGCCAGAAACAATTGATTTGATTGATGACAATATCGATGAATATGGCAAATCTAACGTTGTATATATGCGTGAAAACACAAAATATCAAATTTACAAACCCTTTTACGTCATATCAAATGTTATAAAAATGCGTTTTTGGGTAATGGCCGCCCGTTTTCATAAACGTAAACAATATTAAAAAAATACCGCACCAACTGCGGTATTTTTATTTATCT
>JAFOXU010000112.1 GCA_017425725.1 Alphaproteobacteria bacterium
ACCAAGGTCTCGTTCATCTTGGTCAAGCCCTGTTCATACGCAACGCAATCTTTGTCAATCGCCAAATCATAATTACCTGTAATTTGATTTATTGTTGCACCGGCCTGCTTACATTGATTCAAAACGGTATTACAACGTTTTTTCGCAGCATTATACAGTTCTGTGCCACGCATATTTGATAAATTACCTGTGTTATTACCACTTAAAAAGTCCAAACTAAACATATCTGCGGAATCAGATGAAAAGTCCAAGTCAATATCCAGACCAAAACCAGTATCGCCAGACGAATATGATGCAGATGATTTTGGATCACGGATTAGATCTTCGATTTGCGACAACATGTCACGTGTTTCAGATGTGTCTTTGGTGCCAGACAAGACTTCTTCTGCCTCGGTCTCGGTCATAATAGCACGAATTTCATCCGCAGACAATCCAACATAACGTATACGCTGGGCAACATCATTTAACTGAACATTTGCGTCTTTTACAGCCTCTTCAACCTTGGCGTACTTGGCGATATTTGCAGAACAAGAACAGCGCTTTTGATTTGTATCAACAATCGCACAGAACTGATCCATGCATTCGTTATACTGTTCCTGACAAGATTTGTTTAATGTTGCAGTGCTTTCCAGACGTTCTGTCGCCTCTGCAATACTTTCGGCAGTTGCCTGAACATTGCTGGCACGTGATTTTACAGAACGCAACTGTTCATCGATATTTGAACCTGTTTGAATACCGGTATCACCAATTGTGGCACGGCCGCCAACCTCAGCCGTGCTGGGACGCAAAACCAAACCTGCACGTCGAACAGATGGACTACTGTTTATACTGGCAGATGACACACGTTCATTACGGCCAACAGTATTTACCGCAGCATCCAAACCACGACCAGATGATTTTTCCGATGCACCCTGACGTGCAACAACACCGCCACGGGATATTGTTTTTTTGCCGATTGCAACTTCCTTGTCAGATGTACCACTAAAAACACGGGAAACAGTATTGCGAACACTATTTTCAGAAGCATTCTTGTCAATATTAAAATCACGATTTGCAACACGTGATACCGCCGTACGAGATGACGATTTTGACACATCAGCAGAATTGCCTTCCAACGTACGGGATGCAGTTGTCTTGGACACATCACCGGTCGGAACTACACGTGAAACAGCACCATCAGCCGCGTAAACACTGGGTGCAAACATCGTAATTGCAAAGAAACATGTCAGCAATTTTTTCATTTTCTTACCCCTTATTATATCATAAAAAAAGACCCAATAAAAGGGTTTGTTGTCAGCAAAATTGACTTTTGTTCCTGTTGTTTGTCATGGGGACAGTATGTTATTTTTTAGATATGTCAAAACAATATAAATCATCTGCGATTGTGCTGGGGATGCATGATGCGCTGGTATCGCTGACGGGTATGATTGGCGGATTAACATTTTCGCTGACCAACAGATATGATATTATCGTATCTGCTGTTATCGCATCTGTGGCAGCAGGCCTGTCAATGGGCGCATCTAATTATCTGGCAGAAAAAACAGATAAAAACACAAACGCACTGCATGCAGGCATCCTGACAGGATGCGCATATATTGGCACATGCATATTGTTACTGATTCCATTTTTTATTATTAACAATCCTAAAAATGCATTGATATGGTCGTTTATAATTGCTGTTTTGATAATTTTTGGATGCAATTTTTTTATATGCCGTGCGCATAACAAGCCATTTTGGAAACATGCATTTGAAATGCTGATTATATGCACAATTGTTTCAATCGTATCGTTTATTATTGGGGATGTTTTTATAAAATATTTTGATAATTAAAAAACCCACCGAAGTGGGTTTATTTATTTTCTTAGAAACCTTTTGGTGTTTCCATCTTTATCTTGGATACTTTTTTATCCAATGCCTTAACCACTTCGTCTGTGATATCTAAATCACCTGCATTTGCACCCATACGAGCCATACGACCATCAATTACCAGTGATAATTTCTTTTTAGCAATAACACCTTCGATAATTGGGTCCAAATGTTTTGTTTGGATTTCATTTAATGCCTTTTGATACAGCATTTCAACACTTTGGGCACGTTCTGTTAAATCACGTTGCAATTTTGTAACTTTGTTTTGATAGTCAACAACACGACGTTGTAACGCCTCTTGTGACAAGACATCTTGTGATTTTTCGATTTCTGCCTTTTCTTTTTCTAATTTCTTTTGTTGAGATGTTAAATCATCACGCAATTTATTTTCGTATTTTTCTTTTTGTTCACGCAAATTTTTCAGCACATTTGCCTGGGCCTGAATTGCATCCATACGAATGACTGCAATACGCAGGTTTGCGCCATTTGCTGCATCTTCGGAAATTTCTTCGATAACAGCCGATACAGGTGCAGTTTTTTCAGAATTTAATGCACCAACCGCCCATACACCCAGCACAGCAACAATCACAGCCGCAGCCGCAATAATACCAGTCTTTTTATATTGTTTAATTGGTGATTTTTCTGTTGAGTTTTTTACCATTGTCCATCCTTTTTGTATTTTGTTATATGGTCACTATAACAATAAAAAAATAAAATGAAAAGGGAAAGTTATCTTGCCGGAGCAAGTCTTAATTCAACACGACGATTTGTCAAACGACCAATATCATCTTGGGCCGCAATCGGACGTGCAGAACCACGACCAACAATAAACATACGTGCAGTGTTTATACCATGTTGCGACAAATGAACACCAACACGTTGCGCCATATCCATCGACAATGCATCCGATGCATTTTTATCACGCATTGCATCTGTGTATCCTGCAATTTCAACAAATGTTGCATTATACTTCTTTAAAATCTTAGAAATTATAGACAATGTATCATCACCAGTTTGCGAAATATCCGCAACATTTAATTCCATTATCGCATCACGAACCAAAATAACAACAACGTCCGTGCCGGCACGCTGAACAGATATCCCAGGTTTGCGCAATGCATCGTACAATTCATATTCCAAATTTGCCATATATTGACGTGCCATTAAATTATCATTGGATGCCTTGTCACCGTATGACATCTGTGCATCTGATGCAACAACAGATGATATTAATTGTCCCCCTGCCCCCAAGTACACAGGTCGTTTTGCCACACGTGCCTGTTCTGTCATATCTGTAAAACTGGCACCGTTTAAATACGCAGACCATGTTGTTCTGTCTGGGCTGCTGTATGGCATACAACCACATAATAAAAATAATAAAGATACAATCTTGTACAATTTCATTATTCAACAACAAAAGATATCTGATTGGTATCTGAATTAAAACAGTTGCTGGAAACACCTGTTTCAAACCCATTTACCAATACCTTGGCCGCCCACGCAGGCTGTTTTGATACAAAATAGTTACATTCGCCATTTGTTAAATCAACCAAGTTTATTGAAAATGTTGCGCCATCAACACTGGATGTAACAGACCAACCGTCACCACCCAATGGTGCCTTGTCATTTTGTAATGCACCTGCCTTTATCAAATAATTAACAGACACACCATCATAAGAACCACGCATTTCTAATAATATTTTTGTGTTTTCTGCAATTTGTTTTAATTCCATGCTGGCAATACTGCGAGATTGATTTGCACGTAACATATTGTACACCCCCAGCGCAGACACAGTCATAACACCAGCGATTGCCATAACACCAATAACTTCTATCAAAGAACGCCCAGATTCATTTCTCATTTATTTCACCCCCACAATTTCTGCATCTTCAAATAAACTCATTGCACTGGCAACCAATGGATCAGATTCCAGTTCTTCTTGTTTTTGCTCGGACATTGTCTGTGTATGCGTTGATTCCGTTAATTTAGTTAACGTCCATGTTTTCCCAGTTTTATCCAACAGCCATGCAGATAATTTGTGTGCAAAATCACCGTCGCCCTTGCGATCAAAATACTTGATAACACCATCTGACAGTTCTGATATTTCAATATTACTGCTGAAATAAGAATACAGTAATATTTCCTTGGTTGATTGCAACGCAGTCCCCAAATCGGCAGCACATGTTATAGACAACGTTTTAACAACCGGTTCTGATGAAGTATTTGACATTCTGTCTGCCAAAATATTTTTTACAGAACGTGCACGATTTTCTGATTCTTGCTGTTTTAACAGTTCTGGGACAGATGGAATATCTGCGATATGCATACATCTGATAATCAGCATATCAAAACACTGTTTTTGATTGCCTGCCGCCTGCATTTCAGGAACAGCAGCAACCATTACCTGCCATATACGAGATAATGTATTAACAGTTATACGTGAATTTATATTTGCAATTTGTTCACGTTGATCTGCCGTGTATGGCGAATTTGTAACAGCCCCCGCATTTAACGATGGGTGCATGCGTGTTGCCCAGTGTGTCCATTCCATCATATCTGTCAACAACATTGATAAATCTGCACCATTGTTATAAATCGAATCTACCTTGTCCAAGGCCGCCGCAACATCACCAGACAAAATTGTTTTCATCAAATCAACAACAACAACCCTGTCTGCACGCTTTAACATATCAAGCGTTGCCGCTTCGTCGACATGACCACCTGTTTGGGCAATTGCTTGGTCTAACAAAGACAGACCATCACGAACAGAACCATCTGCGGCACGTGCCAACAAATCATTTGCACCATCCGTTAGTTCGATGTTTTCCTGTTGGGCAATCCATGCAAAATGTTTCTTTAATGTTTCAATAGAAACACGTGCCAAATCGAAACGCTGACAACGGGATAATATTGTAACAGGAACCTTCCTAATTTCTGTTGTCGCCAAAATAAAGATTACGTGTGCAGGCGGTTCTTCTAGTGTTTTCAATAACGCATTAAATGCGGACGTAGATAACATATGAACTTCGTCAATAATATAAACCTTGTAACGACCATTTGTCGGACGATACTGTGCGGCATCTAAGATATCACGCATATTATCAACACCCGTATGTGATGCAGCGTCAATTTCCATAACATCAATATGCTGACCAGCAGCAATTGCACGACAATTTTCACATGTGCCACATGGACTGGCAGTCGCCCTGTCCGAAGACAAACAATTCAATGCCTTGGCAAAAATACGTGCTGTACTTGTTTTTCCTGTTCCACGAATACCCGTGAAAATATACGCATGCGCAATACGAGACGTTTCAATTGCCGTTGTTAATGTTTTTACCAAAACATCTTGACCGATAAGAGATTTAAAATCTTGACTGCGATACTTGCGCGCTAAAACTGTATAATTCGTATCCATGCTGTAAACTTCCTTTTAGCCTAGGATAGCAAAACAACCTAAAATTTCAACAAATAAAACGCATCCAAATGGATGCGTTTTTAACCTAGTTCAAATTGGTTATAAAATCAGGAAATCCAGGTTCTTCTTCATCTGAATTTTCTGTTGATTCTGCGGCTGCAACCTCTGCCTCGGCAGCGGCCTTTTCTTTTGGATCACGTGTTGAATCAATTTTTTCTTGTTCTGCACTGACAATGCGACCGTAATGTTCCGCAGTCTGTAACAGACGTTCACGTTCAATTTCATCAGACGTCTGACGTGCTTGATCAATATATTGTTTTCTTTTTTGGCGCCACTTATGGCAACGTTGAATCATCTGACCTACTGATGACTGATTTTTTTTGTTTTGCATATCTTTTCTTTTTAACAGGAAATTATCTTGCGGTAATGATTTTTTAATACATTACCAAACCTAACGATAGCGATATTAATTCATCTTAAAACCGATTGCAATATTTTTTTTCTGTTGCTATGCTTGACAGTAAGTAGGAGGGAGCATTTTGCACCAAGAGCGTGGCAACTTTTTATTACAGTCTTTACTGGCGCTGGGATTCATATTTGCGTTTATCCCATTGTTGTCACAACAATTAAACGAGCGCAATATTGATACTAAAATGTTTTCCGCAACAAGACAGGTCGAATTGGCGCAAACTGCGGCACGAATTTTCATTCGTGAAAATATAAATAATCTGCCATATGACACAACAATTATCGCAGGCAATGATTTTGCAGATACGCTGGAACCATATGGACTGCCGCTGGGTTTTGTTCCAAAAACTGCAATGGGACAAGATATAAAATTAATTATTCATAAAACAAATTCTGTTGTGTCTGCGTATCTACAATTAACGGGTGGAAATTTAAACGGAATACAACAGGCGGAACTTGTTCGCAGAATCGGATTCTATGCCGCACCAAATAATGATGCAATTGATATTGGTATTGAACTGCAGGACATTTATTCAGACGTAGTTAGAAGGAACGAAACAAATCTGGAAAACAGTGGTTTTTTAACAGATTTAGACATGGGCAACTTCTCTATCACCAATGCGGCAAATCTTTTTGCAGTGCATGGTGATTTTGAAACAGCAGAAATTAATACACTTTCTATACTTGGAACAGAATCAGGTCGCAAGGCACAAAATAACATAAAACAAATCAACACAGAAAAAAGTGTTTTCCAAACCAAAACAGGTGAATCTGCACTGACATTAACCAAGGGGACATTGTACGCAGATTCTGCGAATGTAAAATCAATTTCTGCATTTGGAGACACTGGGAATTTTACCGCATTTGATGTATCAATCAATGACCTGTCGATGACAGCAGGACGCACGTCTTTTACTGGCCCTGCAAACTGGGAAGTCCGTGGTTCTGTCGTTACAAACAATATTAACTTTACTGTTGAACGATTGGACATATCATCGCATTTAATTACAACACGTGGTCAAGACGTATATGTTGAAGAAGACACATTAACATACAATACAAAATCAGGAATTGAAACAGGTGTATTGTACACTTCAAATATAACTATGCGTGATCAAACATCTGGCGCATTAAACAGCGGTCAGGCAGGAACTGTTATTATTGACATCAGACCAGCCGGAACATCTTTGTTACCGGATGTATTAACATCTGACGTAAACAATGATGCGATTAAAATTATAAAAAATGTAAAATCTGATGACGATGATTTAATTGACTGCAAAGCAATAATTAATGATTTAGACGGAACTTACAACAAACAATCACTGTCACAATATTTGATTTGTCAGTACGTATATTGGCAGCGCTTGGAAAAAAGAATCGATATAAAAAAATGTCTAATGGATGGTGGCAATGGCTGTATTTAAAACAAAAATTTTTGATACACATGACGCTGGCGCCAGTATTGCAGAAGTACTGTTGGCGATGGCCATTGTTGCCATGGCCACACCGTTTGTTTACAAACAAATTGCACAGACCAACCAAACAATTCGTGACATCGCAATTGCAAAATCAATTATTGCAACACGTGATTCTGTTTTAAACTTTGTTCGCACAAACCAAGATAAATGGCCAGACACAGTACAAATACAACTAGACAGTACCGATCTGTCATTAATTTCGCCAAATGCATTCACAGGGTTTATTGATAAATATTCTGTTATCGGCACAACAATCACTGATGTATATTTGGCATTTAAAATTGATGATTCAAATTTACACGCAAATAAAATCGCACAGCATATTGGTGGTGATGCCGCAGTTGTCAGTACCGATGGCATTGCATATGGAAATACGTGGGCGGTTGCTGCACCTGACTTTAAAACAGGCGATTTAATATACCGCATAACAAAAAATATTTCTGGCGAAGACACATCAAAATATTTGCATCGTGCAACATCCGGCGAAGATGATTTTAATGTTATGATGTGTGACCTGAATATGAACAAGCATCATATACATAACGCTTCTGCTGTTATGGCAGAATCTGCAAAAATAAATCATGCAAACACTGTATTTGTAAATTCTGACACAATCGATTCGAATAATGTGTATTTTTCGTCTGGCGCAAATATGGATGGCGAAGATGTTTATTTTGGCAACTTGCGTGTAACAGGTGACATGTATGGTTTCAGAAACATGTATGCAGACAACTTAAACGGTTCAAAATTCACCGCAACAGGACGAATCATTACAGACAAGGCAACAGTATTAAATTCCATCAAGGTTGGAAACAACATGGTATTAAAATCTGATTCGGCACGTTCAATCAGTGGTTTTACCGTTGTCAGCACAGGCAGTGTTCTGACCCCGTTTATATCCAGCGAAGAAATGATGTTCTATGATAATTTTGGTCTGACTGTATCTGGCGAATTATTAATGTCAACGACTGCACCATTAAAAATTGGCAACTGGGTATTTCCATCAACAAAACCACCTGCATTTTCTAAATTCGAAATCAGTCGTGCAAAAACACCAGATATGGTCACACACACAGAATTTAACAACATTATAAAATCAGGTTGGCAGGCAACATATAAATAAAAAAAACATGAACAAAAAAAATAAAAAATTTTTACAGAACAAGACACAGTGTGGCAGCATGCTGGTTGAATTGCTGTTAAGTATTGCATTGGCGGCACTGATTATACCTTTTATTTTTCAATATCATCAAAAGGCAATTGAACGGGCACAAAACATCGCTATTACAAATCAAATGTCTTTGATTCAACAAGCGCTTGAAAGACATATTATCGACAACCGTGAAGAATTATTAAAAACTGTTGGCAGAAATATAACACGTGTAAATATCAAAGATTTGTTACCGTATGGTTTACCAGAATCTGTTCTGGAACAAGGCGACAATAAATATCAACTGAGAATACTAAAAACAACAGATTCCGCAAATGGCGCATCACTGCAAGGTGTCGTTATTCGTGCATCTGATGACATCAGCCCAATCCGTACACGTGAAATTGTTAATATGTCTGGCGGCTCAATGGGCTTTATTGACGAGACACATGCGTATGGCTCTTTTGGAACATGGCATACAAACGCCATTGATTTAGGCACGAATTTAAAAAATGCTATTGTTGAAACAACACCTGCAAAAAATAATAGTGCGTTATATTTATGGCGTATTCCGTCAGATAATTTAGACGATTCAAAAATGTTATCGGCATTAAACCTAGCCGGTCACGATATAACCAATATAAAATTCTTGGACTTAAATTATGCAGATTTTACCGAAGATATGTCTGCACTGAAAATCGTGGCGAACGATGTAATATTCCAAAACAGAACAAACATCAAAAATGCATACAACAGTTCGTACGCCGTTGTATCTGGCATGATGTCTTCGGATTCAAAAACACTGGAAATTTCTGGCACTTTATCACTGGCAGATACAGCGAAATTTTCATCATTGACAGCTGAAAATTTATGGGTATCAAATTTAACTTTGGGCGGTTTATCTGTAGACTCTTCAAATCAGGTCACATCATTAAAAATCAACCAATCGCTGGATATGACATCTGGACGAATAAACGCAATATTTGTAGGTATTGGCTTCACAGGATCAATAACACCACGCTTGGTTGTTTATAATAGAATTGAAGATTCAACAAAATCTGGATATTTCTGGGATGTGCAATCGAGTACTGCACATTTTGCAGATGCATCATTTGTTGAATTAAATCGTATGGCAACATTGGTCAGCATTGCCGAAGGTGATAAATCAACATTTTCTGGTCAAATTTTCGGTACAGTCGCAACAAACAAAAATGCGACAGTTGCTGACTTTATGAACGCAATCACACAAATACAACAACGTGTACGTGCAAAATATCAAAATTTGCAATTACAATAATTTATGGTATAGATATAAGTATGAAAATAAAATGCGATTTTTGTAAAACAGAATATCATATCGACAACATACCGAATACGCCTGTTCAATGTGCGCTTTGCGGTCATACGTGGACCGTTGTTGTCGGTCAAAAAAGAAATGCATTGTTAATGTTTTTTGCATCACTGTGTGCATTATTATCTGCGATTGTATTTACTGTTGCGGTTATTACACAACATCAAATAAAACAAAAAAATCAGGGTCCATTAATTGCAACTGTAACCGGTGTCACAACAACAACTGATGAAAATGGCGTTCCACATATTGTGGTCAATGGAACAGTCACAAACGTATCTGATCAGATTTATGGTGTACCTGATTTGGTTATTGTGTCATCTGATCAAAACGACAATGTTTTAGCACAACAAAAATTTATGCCATCTGCAACACTACTGGACGTTGGGGCATCCGTAAATTTCAGTCATATGTTGTCACAACAACCAAGTGGGGTTAAGAAAATATCTGCCAAATTAGTGAACTTTGATGTACCAAAGGATGATAAAAAATGAAAAAAATAATATGCGCCTTGGTTATTGCACTTGCCACACATTTTTCATACGCAGACGAAACACCACAACCAAGAATCAGTATTTTTTCAACCAGCACCGACTGGGAGGCTGTCACAGGTTTAACCCTATCAGAATATCGTGGAACATTTATCCCTGATTCAAAACTTGTAAAAAAGGGGTTGGTTTTATATTATCTGGACGGCTTTCCATGTTATGGCTTGGGCGCTGGTGTGCGTGTTTGGGTTGGACCAAATGGGCAAAATCATGAACATTTACATATCGCATGCGTTGCTGCGCCAACAGAAATCAAATTTGCATATTTGCACGCATCACGTGATGCAGACGACGAAACAACAACTGGCATTATCACATGTCCAATATCAGATAAGGGGCATGACCTAACAATTGATTTATCAAAATGTGAAATTGGCCCAGACTGGCAAGAATATAAATAAAGGTTATTTATGGTACAAATTCGTGAATTTACAGTATCAGACACTGATGAAATCGTTCGATTAGACAAATTTTTGTCTGCAAACATGCCCGAATTTTCACGCAGTGAAATTCAAAAATTTAATGTTAAACGACAAAATGGTTCTGATGTGAAATTTTCTGAAAAAATTCGCATAGGCGATGTATTTGTCGTCGAAATTCCAGATGCGCAAACAGAAATCGCAACAGATAATATATCAACAGACTTTGATTTAGATATTTTATTCGAAGACGACGATATTATTGTAATCAATAAACCACGTGGTGTTGTTATGTATCCATCTGCTGGGAATAAAACTGGTACATTGGTACAAAATATATTGGCGCATACACATTTGTCTGCATTGGGTGGCAATGTGCGTCCTGGGGTTGTTCACAGACTGGACAAGGATACAAGTGGCGTTATGGTATTTGCAAAATCAGACGCTGCATTTCGGGGGTTGGTAAAGATATTTTCTGAACACGATTTAACACGGAAATATATTGCATTTGTTTGGGGGATTCCAAACTGGGAAGAAGCAGATATAACTGGAAATATCGCACGTTCATCACGTAACCGTCAAAAGATGACAATGGTAAAATCCGGTGGCAAACCTGCACATACAGAGGTTAGTGTAGTAAACGCATGGTCACGTGCGGGCGTATCGCAAATGCGCTGTACATTGTTCACAGGTCGCACACATCAAATTCGTGTTCATCTGTCTGCACATGGTTTCCCTGTACTGTGCGACCCATTGTACGGACGTGGTTCTGCGAAATTAGGAACTGTTAAAGATCCAGATTTATTGGAATTCTTGAAAGAACACGATGGACAAATGCTGCATGCCGAAGTTTTAGAATTCGTACATCCTGTAACCGGTAAAAAAATGAAATTCAAGGCAAAAATGCCAGATGATATGATGGAACTAAAATATATCTTGGAAGAAATATAAAAAATCCCCGATTGGGGATTTTTTATCAGATTGATTTATTTACAATTTTATGCAAACATCACAACATGATATATAACATAAAGAATATTTTAAAAAAATTAGGATTTTGTGTCGAAGATATTGAAAATATTG